>NZ_QUDI01000026.1:0-81218 GCF_003477465.1 Parabacteroides sp. AF48-14 | reverse complement strand
TGCGTCAATGTGATAAAAATCATCAAGTGTACGGCAGGTCACCGGGGATGTGTCCATATGTCTCTTTTAAAAAAGACGCAAACTCCTGCGAGTAGCGGGTACCTTCGGCGGCTATTTTTAGGGACAGAATGAAACTCTTGCCGGTGCGAGTGTCAATCCACTTACGACGCCGAAACAGAAGGATTACCTTGTGGTCACGGATTGGGAAATCAGTGATGGATACTGCCGGGATAAAACCTTTGGATTCGAAGTGAACATCTTTACGTAAGGTCTCATACAACTTCTCATCGAGATGGATGTGAATCTCGGTCTCATTGCTTTCTACCTTGACTATATCGAATGACTCGAGTACTTCGCAGGGGAGAACTATTTGCGCTAATGATAATAATGTCGGATCTGTCATGAGACAAATGTAAGCATTGTAAGGAAAATGTAAAAGAGCTACCCCCAAGAAATATCGGGTGAGCCGTTTCTTTTTAGTGTGTATTAAGCCGAAAAAATTGGAAATCAGCGAATTAATACTTATTTTCGCATAGCGAAAATCGAGGCGGAAGAGCCTTCTCGGCCACTCCGCCTCTTCAAAATTTAATTTTATGATAAAGAAACACCGAAGGCGGTGCTTCGGCATCGCTGTGTGCAAATTTAGCTGTTTTCATGGATAAAACGGCTGATTGTTTACTATATTTTCGAACACCAACATCTATATTGGTTCAGATGGGATATTCTGCAAATGCTCGCTATAAAATAAGAGACAGAAAGAGAATACAAACACGTTTTAAATGAAAGAGCCGTGGATTCTTATAAACTTAATTCTCAAATGTGCAATGGATATCAATAAAAAGTGCTAACTTTGCATTTACTAAACAATGCGTTAATGACCTGAAATAAAATATTAACACCAAGATATAAAAACATCTTCACTGTCTGATAGGCTTTGGTCAGCCTCGCAAAGATAGTGAAGGTGTTTTGCTTTAATATACGAAATAAGCAATGGGCGCATTTTGTGAAGATAGTAGAGTGAAATTTCCTACCCTTATGCATCTTATGGGGATGGGGTATAAATACATATCCCAAAGGGGATTGTTCACCAAATATGTGACAATACCCAAAACGGAATCCGATACTCTCACGAACATTTTACTCCAACCGTTTTCGGAAGCCTATTTGCGCTTGAATCCTCTATCTACACAGGATGATGCAGACGCCATGCTTCACCGCATTCAGAAGTCGCTTAACAATGATGATCTCGGCAGGCAGTTTTATAAAGAAATATTACTTGACACAACGAACAGAATAATCGATTTATCTTCTCCCACGAACTTCATTCGTAACAACACGTTCCAAGTAGCCACCGAAATGACTTGCGGTGATTTGTCAAGCGACAACTTTCGCCCGGACATAACCATCTTTATCAATGGCTTGCCTCTGGCTTTTATCGAAGTAAAAAAGGAGAACAATCACGAGGGGGTTGATGCCGAGCGCAAGCGTATGAAGACGAGGTTTGTCAATCCTTGTTTCCGCCGTTTTTTGAATATCACGCAGATAATGGTATTCAGCAACGATATGGAATATGACGAGCAATTGAAACAAGGGGCTTATTATGCAACCATCGGTAAAACGAATACCCTCTATAATTGTTTTCGCGAGGAAGGACAAAACAGTTTCCCTATTCAGAAAAGATACCATCCCGTTACTCCTAAAGACGAGGAAATATTGCTGCGTGACAATAATGTGCCTCAATACAAAAACAATAGCGACTACAAAACGAATTGCAAAGCCGAAACACCAACAAAGCGCCTCTGTGAAAGCCTGTTCAGTTTTGAACGTTTCTATTTTTTCTTGCGCTATGGTATTGCTTATGTAGACCACCCAAACGGTTTACAAAAGCATGTTATGCGCTATCCGCAAGTGTTCGCCACAAAAGCGATTGAACGCCACCTTGATAAAGGGGAGCACAAGGGTATTATTTGGCATACGCAAGGTAGCGGAAAGACTGCGTTGGCGTATTTCAATGTCAAATATCTGACCGATTATTATTCTCAGCAAGGCATTGTTCCGCAGTTTTTCTTTATTGTAGACCGTATCGACCTTTTGGAACAGGCTCAAAAAGAGTTTACTCGCAGGGGACTGAAAGTCAACCCTGTTCAAAGTAAAGAAGACTTTGCCAAGCTGATAAAGGATGGTGTGACTACCCAAAACAAAGAGGGTAAATTAGAAATAACGGTTGTCAATATTCACAAATTCTCCAAGGACAGTCGGGCACTTGCCAAAAATGCGTATAATGTCAAGGTGAAGCGCATTTACTTTATTGATGAAGCACACCGAAACTATAATCCCGAGGGCTGTTTCTTGAAAAATTTGATTGCGAGCGATGAGAATGCTATAAAAATAGCATTGACGGGTACTCCGATAATCGGTGAAGGATACAATACCAAAGATATTTTCGGGGATTATATTCATACATACTATTATAACGCGTCTATTTCAGACGGTTATACACTTCGACTAATACGCGAAGACATCGGTTCGAACTTTAAGATAACGATGAAAGAAGCTCTTAACAGCATAAGGGTAAAAAAGCAAACTGTTAAAGAAATTGATGTTTATGTCCACGAGAACTATGTACATCCTTTACTCGACTATATAATCAATGATTTGCAGGATTTCCGAAGCAAGTATTCTGACCCATCATTGGGAGCACTTGCCGTATGCAACAGTAAAGAACAGGCGATAATGATGTATCGGCTATTTTTGGAAAACTATGCAGATGATTCTGAACTTGACAATTATACAGGTGAAGACGGACAAATAATTTACCGTAGTATTTCGGCAAATGAAATGGAGGTCAAGAAGACTTCACCGCAAAAAGGGCGTTATCGCGCTGCGCTTATCTTGCATGACAGTTTTGACAAATCCACCCGTTCCAAATGGATTGATTTATTCAAAGACGGGAAAATTGACCTGCTCATTGTTTTCCAAATGCTGCAAACCGGCTTTGATGCTCCACGATTGAAGAAATTGTACCTGCACCGTATGGTCAAGGAACATAACCTACTGCAAACGCTTACACGTGTCAATCGTCCGTACAAGGCTATGAAATTCGGGCATGTAGTAGACTTTGCCAATATCGAGGAAGAATACAGCAAGACGAACAAGGATTATCAAGAAGAGCTTGAAAAAGAGGTTGGTCAAGAAAATACATCTTCAATGGATAAGCTATTTGTTACCATTGAGGAAGCAATGAAAAATGTTGCAGATGCAAAAGTAACTTTGGCAGACTATGACTTGACTAATCCTCAAATCTTTTCTCGGCAACTCAATTTGGTGGATGACATTGCCACTGTCCGAGTCATCAACAAAAGTTTAGAAACACTGCGCAGTATGCAGAATATGCTAATCTCGCAGGAAAGCCCGGAAGCGAAAGATATTGTCGATATACCCGAAATATCAAATCTTATCAAAGCGGCACGCAATCGTCTTGACCTCCTCTCGTATGAGCAAAACTCAAATGATCGCGAAAACGTGAAACAACTGCTGAATGCAGCTTTGGAGAATATACACTTTTCGTTCTATAAGAAAGGGGAAGAAGAACTTGAACTTCAAGAGCAATACAAACAATCGGTGGCGTACACACGTAACCAATTGAATGCTTGTGTTGACCCTGATGACCCGGAATATCGTTCTATACTCGCTGACTTCCTTGCTCTTTTCAAGAAAAAAGAAATGGAATCGGAGGGAGAATTTAATATGCACGACCGCGTTCAGAACATTAACGGCATACTGAAACGTATTCGCCAAATGAACGAGCGTGATGCATTGCGGGCGATTGCCTATAACGGTGACACTAAGTTCGTGCGTATCGAAAAACGTTTGACCGAGCAAGCGGACAGAGAGGAACGGGAGCATACCGAACCTCGTACCTATGCTTGGACAAAAAAGAAAGAGCAGGTAACGGCTGTCTTGCTTCTTATAAAAGAAGATGTAGACGATGCATTCTTCCACAACGAAGCGATTGTCGAAACTCCGGCTTACTTCACGAAAAATATATTAACTTACGTTACCCGCCGTTTTAAGGATGCGCAGATTTCCACGGAACGCCCGGCTCGTAAATATGTCAGCGATGTTATTTTCAAAGAATATCAAACCATATACTGATTATGAGTATTGACATCATAAAGCAACAGACAAAAGACCTTATCGACCGTCTGAAAAGTACGACAAACAATATCGGTCTTGGCAACAGCGGAAATGAATATACGGTTATCGTAGAAACATTCCTATATAAGTTCCTCAATGATAAGTTTATCTATGAGGCAAAACGGACACTTCCCGAACTTGCCGATGCAGAGGACGTTTATGAAGCATTGGAACAACTATCCGATGAGGAGTACGAGGAAATGTGCGATATGATGCTTGACACTATTGTATTGAAGAAAGAGCATTTGATACCGTATCTTGCCAAACGTCAGAATGAGGATAATTTTGCAACTCTGTTTGATGCGACATTGGAGGCTATTGCCGATACCAATGAGGAGATTTTCTATATTCTCAATGAGGATGAAACCCGTATTTCCATTATGAGACCTCTCTCGGAGGTAGTGACCGGAGGATCTGCCAAGAAAAACGGCTTTTGCAAATCGTTAATCGGAGATGTGGCAAGTTTTTCTTTTGAAGTGGCTTTTGCTGCCGGATATGATTTCTTCTCCACCATCTTTGAATACCTTATTAAGGACTACAATTCCAATGGTGGCGGCAACTATGCCGAATACTATACGCCACATGCCATCGCTTCCATTATGGCGCAACTGCTCGTCGGTGAGAACGAGGATGTTAAAAGTGTAACTTGCTATGACCCGTCAGCCGGGACGGGTACGCTTGTCATTGCCCTTGCCCACCAAATTGGAGAGCAGAACTGTACGGTGTTCACGCAGGATATCAGCGACAAATCCTCTACTATGTTGATGCTGAATCTTATACTGAACAGCATGAGCCATTCTCTGACGCATGTTATACAAGGCAATACGCTGAAACACCCTTATCATAAAGAGGGACACGAATTGCGCAAATTTGACTATATCGTCAGTAATCCGCCTTTCAAACTCGATTTCTCCGAGTATCATTCCGACCTCAAAGCCGACCATTACCGCGGGCGTTTCTTTGCAGGTATTCCCAATATACCCAACAAGGACAAGAAAGGTATGGAAATATACCTCTGCTTTTTTCAACATTTGTTATACAGCTTGAAAGACACGGGGAAGGGGGCTATCGTTGTACCTACCGGATTCATTACAGCCAAGAGTGGTATTGCGTTTAAAATTCGCAAACACCTTGTGGATAATAAGATTCTGAAAGGTGTGGTAAGTATGCCGAGTAATGTCTTCGCAAATACAGGTACAAATGTTAGTGTGGTTTTTATCGATAAGAATAAGACAGAAAAGCCTGTATTTATTGATGCAAGCAAACTTGGTGAAACCATCAAAATAGGAAAGAACCAAAAGACGAATCTCCGTCCCGATGAGATAGCGCAGATTGTAGATACTTTCCGAAACGAGAACGCAACAGACCAATTCTCTGTTACTCCATCCTATGAAGAAGTGGCTGAAAAAGGGTATAGCTTTTCAGCCGGGCAGTATTTCGACATCAAGATTGAATATGTTGATATTACCGAAGAGGAGTTCAACAAGCGTATGGCAGACTACGAAAAGACACTCACCGAGCAGTTTGCTGAAAGCCATCGGCTTGAAAAGGAGATAATAGCGCAGTTGAAGACATTGAAATTTAACCGATAGTACTATGCTTGACTGCTTAACCCAATGGGCTACGTTATTAAGTCCTATAATTAGTGTGATTGCAATAATTGTTGCACTAAAAGTTGTTCGTAATTCATCGAAAGACGCACAGAAGCAGATTAAGGCTATCCACCATCTGCTCGATGTGTTTGTGGCGGTTAACAATCTGGACATAGTAGAAGCGCAGCGAAAATACCGACAGCAACTTGTCGAATTAGACAGCCAGATTGAAGATGCGCAAATGAAAGTTGAGACTGTATATCCTTTTGTAGGAGGAGCAAGAATTGACCATATCATAGCCGCACAAGAAAAAGCGGATCAAAAAGCACATCTTAATTAGTTGTTGGCTAAGTGTAAAGAGATAGAGGTCAATATATCTTTGATTCAAGATTATATTCATAAAGCAACGCGGTAAATGGAATTGAAAAAATATAAATTAGGAGAGATACTTGATGTTACAAGAGGAGCGAGTCTTAGTGGCGAGTTCTATGCAGCAGAAGGTGAATATGTGCGCTTGACTTGCGGAAATTTCGACTATCAAAATAATTGCTTCAAAGAGAACAGGGCTAAAGATAATCTTTATTATACGGGCGACTTCAAACTGGAGTTTTTAATGAAGGAGGGAGATATTATAACACCTTTGACAGAACAGGCTATTGGATTACTTGGCTCTACCGCTATCATTCCCGAAAGTGGTAAATATATTCAAAGCCAAGATGTGGCAAAAATTGTTTGCAAAGAACATTTGTTAGACAAGGATTTCGCTTTTTACCTCGTATCCTCAAATCATGTTAAACGGCAGTTAAGTGCCGCTGCTCAACAAACCAAAATTAGGCATACTTCACCTGATAAAATCAAAGATTGCACTGTATGGATTCCCGAATTGGAGGAACAAAAACGCATAGGTAAATTACTCCGGACTATTGACCTCAAAATTGAACTTAATCGTCAGATAAATCATAATTTAGAGGCGATGGCAAAGCAACTCTATGATTATTGGTTTGTACAGTTTGATTTCCCGAATGAAGAGGGGAAACCATATAAATCAAGTGGCGGTGAGATGGTTTGGAATGAGAAGCTGAAAAGAGAGATTCCAAAAGGATGGGGTAATATGTCTATTGGCGATTATGCGCCTTGTAAAAGCGGCTATGCATTTAAGTCTAACGATTTTGGGAGCAAAGGTATACCTGTTATAAAAATTGGAAATATCCAAGAAAATTACACCCTTGATATGGCTGATAGTCAATGTATAGATGAGTTTGATAAGGCACTATTCCTTGCAAAAAGGTATGATTTAATTATAGCAATGACAGGGGCTACTATTGGGAAATTTGCAATATCTCAAAGAATTTATTGGGTAAACCAACGTGTTGGTCGTTTTGATTTAGGAAATACTCCTTTATTAAGATTAGGTTTCCTTTTCAACTCTTTAAAACAAGAATACTTTAGAGAGCAGATTTTTCAAATAGCTTGTGGATGCGCTCAGCCGAATATAAGTGCCGAACAAATTGATTCAATTTCTATATTAAAGCCTAATGATATTATTCTTAATCAATTTAATAAGATATGTGAGCCTTTGTTAGAATTGCAAAGTGAAAATTATCTTCAATTAGAAGAATTAACTAAGCAGCGTGATGAACTCTTGCCACTCTTAATGAACGGTCAAATAACAATAAAATAGTTTTGCAATGAGAAAAAAAAAATGTCAATTTAATAATGCTCCTCTGCCTGCTGCTCTCGTTTTGCAGCGGGTTTACGTCCTGTGGAGACGACGAGGAGGAAGAATATAATCCTTGCGCCCCGTTCGAGGTAGCGTTGGAAAAGGCAGATGCGGTTTATACGGAATCCAATACGCTTTATAACGTAACTAATATGCATGGAGATGTTATTTTACAAAAGGTGAATGGCGAGATACAAACTCTGATTTGTTGCGATCCTCAGCCAGCCAGTCCTGATGCGAAATTATATTTTTATCCTGTCAACTTGCCGGAATCTGTGCTTTCGGAATACACTCATCATGATTGGGGAGAGGGAGCTCTTAGTGCTTGCTATATAGTCTTTTCAGGAGAAGTCAAACCTCGATTGGAAGGGATGGAATATGATCCGATTGTGTTGACATATGCGGAAATGGCAAGATGGTGTAATGATTAATGATTATGGAAACATGGAAATATAAAACAATGCTCCTCTGCCTGTAATTATCTTGAATAACCGAGAGGGGGCTTCCGACAGCCCCCTTTTTTCTTTATTTCTGCCAGATCTCCCAGCCTGCGAATGCTTGCAAGAGCAGCATCTCGAGTCCGTTCTTCACGACGGCGCCTTTTTCTTTTCCTTTCTTCATGAAAAGGGTTTCATCCGGATTGTACAGAAGGTCGTACAGCAGATGTTTCGGAGTCAGCAGGTCGTAGGGGATATCCGGGCAGGTGTTGATGTTGGGGAACATGCCGAGCGGTGTCGTGTTGACGATGACAGTGTATTGTTCCATTGTCTTGGGCGTGATTTCCTCGTAGGTGATGCAGAATTCTTTCGGCTTGCGGGAAACTAACGTTGCGCCTACGCCTAACTGTTTCAGCCCTTGGAAGACGGCTTTCGAGGCGCCTCCGGTTCCGAGGATCAGCGCTTTGCGGTGGCTTTCGTCCAACAGTGGCTCGATGGAACGTTTGAAACCGATGATATCGGAATTGTAGCCTTTCAGCTTTAGCTTGCCGAAAAGACCTTTGGTGAATTTGATCACATTGACGGCTCCGATCAGGCGGGCGTCTTCGTCCAGGTCATCCAGATAGGGGATGACTTGTTCCTTGTAGGGGATGGTGACGTTCAGGCCGCAGAGTTCGGGGTTATCTTTCAATACAGTCTTCAGATCTTTGATGTTCGGGATCTCGAAGTTCAGATAAGTTGCATCAATTTTCTCGGATTCGAACTTCTGGTTGAAGTAGTTCTTTGAAAAAGAATGTCCGAGGGGGTATCCTATTAAACCATATTTTTGCATGACCGGTAAATTAAGATGATTAAATATTATTTGCAGGCAGTATATAACGAACATATCCCGAAAGTAAAAGTCCTGGATCGCGCTTGGTTGAAACCGACGTGGCTGAGCAGGTCGGTCATGACTTTCCCTTGCGGAACGACTTTGATGGAAGCCGGCAGATAGCTGTAGGCTGTGTGCTCTTTTGAGAGTAGCCGGCCGATGTTCGGGATAACGAATTTAGAATAAACGGTGTAGAGTTGTTTCATCGGGAAATGTTCCGGCGATGACAGTTCGAGGATCATCAGGTGGCCGCCCGGTTTCAGTACGCGGTACATTTCGGATATTCCCTGTTCTATGTCTTCGAAGTTACGGACTCCGAAGGCGGCGGTGACGGCATCGAATGAGTTGTCGGGATAGGTCAGCGCCGTGCAGTCCTGGTATTCGAACGAGATATGTTCCGACAGTCCGGCTTCGGCCACTTTGCGGCGCCCGACTTCCATCATGCCTTCCGAGATGTCGGCTCCGACAATGCGGTCCGCTTTCAGCCGGCGGTACATGGAGATGGCTAAGTCGCCCGTCCCGGTGGCAATGTCGAGTATCGAAGCGGGTGAGAAAGGGCGCAGAAAAGCAATCCCTTTCCTGCGCCATATTTTGTCGATACCGAGCGAAAGCGTATGGTTCAGCCGATCGTACGTGCCGGCGATGGAGTCAAACATACGCCTGACCTGCGTCGCCTTGTGCTCCTCGTTGTTGTAGGGTAGAATCTGTTCTGAACCGTACTTTGCCATATCCGTGTCTTTCTTATTTGTTGAGATATTCGGTCACGTTCTTTTCGATGCGTGACAACAGGTTGTCTGTGTCTCCTTTTACGAACTTCTCACCGGTGATGTGTTCGAACAGCTCGATGTAACGTTCGCTGATGCCTTCGACGATAGCCGGAGTCATTTCAGGCACTTTCTGTCCTGCCTTACCCTGGAAGCCGTTTTCCATCAACCATTCGCGAACGAATTCCTTGGAGAGCTGTTTCTGGGGTTCGCCTTTGGCAAAGCGTTCTTCGTAGCCTTCGCTGTAGAAATAACGGGAAGAGTCCGGTGTGTGGATTTCGTCCATCAGGTAGATCTTGCCGTCGTGTTTGCCGAATTCATACTTTGTGTCGACAAGGATCAGGCCGCGTTCGGCAGCGATCTCCGTGCCGCGTTTGAAGAGGGCGAGTGTATATTTCTCCAGCAGTTCGTATTCTTCGGGAGTAGCCAGGCCTTGTGCCAGGATTTCTTCTTTGGAGATGTCGGCATCGTGTTCGCCGATCTCGGCTTTCGTTGTCGGGGTTACGATTGGTTCGGGGAAACGTTCGTTTTCACGCATACCTTCCGGCAGTTTTATGCCGCAGATTTCGCGTACGCCGCTCTTGTAAGCGCGCCATGCACTTCCGCAAAGGTAACCGCGTACGATCATTTCAACAGGGAATCCCTGGCACATTACACCGACGGTTACCATCGGGTCCGGAGTCGCCATTTTCCAGTTCGGGCAAATGTCTGTAGTCGCATCCAGGAATTTGGCTGCGATCTGGTTCAGCATCTGGCCTTTGTAGGGGATGCCTTCCGGCAGTACGACGTCGAATGCGGAGATACGGTCTGTTGCAACCATTACCAACACTTCGTCGTTGATGTTGTACACGTCGCGGACTTTACCGTGATAGACACTCTTCTGTCCGGGGAAATTGAAGTCTGTTTTTGTCAATGCCTTCTTCATAACCATTGTTTTTATGGGGGCGCTTATTTGGCGTCCTGACTGTTATTAATATTGTTGTTTTTTATGCGTTTGCTGTCGAATTTATCGTAGGCTTCCACGATGCGCTGGACGAGTTTATGGCGGACGATGTCTTTCTTTTCGAATTCGATTTTACCGATTCCTTTGACGCCTTTCAGTATCTGCATGGCTTGCACCAGCCCGGAGGTTGCCGTGGGGGGCAGGTCGATCTGCGTCACGTCGCCGGTGATGATCATTTTGGCGTTCATACCGAGGCGCGTCAGGAACATCTTGATTTGGTGCGTTGTCGTGTTCTGGGCTTCGTCGAGGATGATAACAGCTTCGTTCAGCGTACGTCCACGCATAAAGGCGAGCGGGGCGATCTGGATCACATTGTTCTCCATATATTCTTTCAGCTTAGCTGCCGGAATCATATCCTGCAGGGCGTCGTACAAAGGTTGGAGATACGGATCGAGTTTGTCTTTCATCTCGCCGGGGAGGAATCCCAACTTTTCGCCGGCTTCGACTGCCGGGCGGCTCAGGATGATTTTGCGGATTTCCTTATTCTTTAATGCTTTTACGGCAAGGGCGATAGCAACAAACGTTTTGCCTGTTCCGGCTGGTCCTGTTGCGAAGACGAGGTCGTTTTCCTCGAATGCCTTGACAAGGCGTTGCTGATTCTCCGTGCGGGCAACAATCGGTTTTCCGTTCATCCCGTGAATAATGAGGTTTTCCTGTTTGGTAACCACCGGGGTTTTCCCTTTGATGATGTCCAGGATGACATCTTCGCTCAGCGAGTTGAATTCTTCACAATATTTCTCTACTTCGCGAATTTTCTTGAGAAAGAGTTCCGATTCGTCTTCATCACCGATCACTTTCATTACATTTCCTCTCGCCACGATACGCAGTTTGGGAAACAATGTCTTTATTAACTGCATATTGACATTGTTTACGCCGTAGAATATCACCGGGTCTACGCTCTCAAGAATATAAATTCGTTCAATCATTCAATCTATTTTAGTTCTGCCTTTTCCGTGAATTCTTTTCACATTCATTCAGGCAGACAAAATTAGTAATATTCTTTATGCTAAGAATAAATTGCCGGATATTTTGTTTCGTATCGATGAAGATTATTTGAACATTTCTTTCAGACGCCATCCTTCCTGCCGGCAATCCCATACGGCATGGATTTCGACCAGTTCTTCTTTGACGGTATAAATCAGCTTGTAGTGTTTTTCTGCAACGATGGAGCGAAAACCGTCTTTATATTCTTCCAGAAGGGGTTCGACAGGACCTGCATTAGGGAACGTTCGTAAAGGTTCGGCTGAATCCAATATGTTATTGTACAAACGGATAGCTGCGGTTTGGCTCTTTTCACTGTAGTAGTCGTAAATGTTGTCAAGTAAGGCCATGGCTTGTGGCAACCATTTTATAATTATTCGCATAGTGGATGTCGTTTACGTAACTCTTCTGTTGTCATTCCCATTCCTTTTTTCGACTCTTCTCTCGATTTTTTCAGCACCTCTTTCAGCTCGTCCAGCGTCATTTGTGCCGGTAAGCGTTCTGCCTGCTTTCTTTCGGTCGAGATGTGGATCAGGTTTTTGATCTGTGTCAAAAGCTTTTTGTCGTCAATCGTTTTCAATTGTTCGATAAGCGATAGTTTTAATTCTAATGTGTCCATACAATGCTCTATTAGTTTCATATTAAGATTCACAAATGTACGTATTTTTTCCATCACGGAAGATTATTCGTGAAAGATTATGTACTTTTGTTCACCCTAAAAGAATGATGATGAAGAAAACAACACTTAGTATTTGGTTTATGATGGCTGCCTTTGCGGCGGCAGCGATCTGCTCGTCCTGTGGTAAAAAGGAACAGCGCGGTGAGTTGAAACGTATTTGGTATAATGGAAGCTACAACCGAGATTTCAAGGATTTGAACGATGTGCACTTGGCGGAAGCCGAACGTATTGGCATCAAACCGGCATCGAATCGTGAGGAAGCGGAAAAAGTGAAAAAGGAGATGAAGGAAATCAGCACCAATGAATACTACGAGGTGGAGGAACTGAAGCATTCTATTCCGTATCTGATACCTTCCGCTGCTAAATTGTTGGAAGATATCGGGCGTAATTTTCAAGATTCCCTCCGTAATCTGAATGCTTCTATCTACAAGGTAAAAGTGACCAGCGTCACCCGTACGATCGATGATGTTAAGAACCTGAAGAAAAGAAATACCAACTCATCCCAGAACTCTGCCCATCGTTATGGAACAACCTTCGACGTGTCGTGGGTACGTTACACGAAAGTGGATGAAAGCGATACTTTGAACATCGATAATGACCGGCTGAAAATGGTGTTAGCAATGGTTTTGCGCGACTTGAAGCGGGAAGAACGTTGCTATGTCAAGCACGAACGCAAGCAAGGGTGCTTCCATATCACAGCCCGGGAGAAAAAATAAAAACAACAGCTAACGGATCGAATGGACAAAAAACTACTGAAATATTGGAAAAACTGCCTGTTGGATGCGGAGCGCAAAAACAGATCGCTGAAGAAAGAGGCGCGGATCACATTGCGGATCGGCGACAAGATCCCGGAGTTTATTCTTCGCAAAGATATTCCCCTGCTTTTTTCAAAGGAGAAACAAAAAGAGAAAGATGAAAAACGGAAGGTGCAGATTGCTCCCTGCGTCCTTCTGCCGGAGTATGAAAACGGGTGGACTTCCAAACAGAATACACCGGATTATCCTTTTTTGATTACGGCTACGTTATTGCCGGACGGAACGTTTCAGGTGTGTGATAACAAAGCCGAGCGGGTTCCGGTTTTTGTCCGTATGTTTCTGGAACCGAATGCACGCAATGACCGAACCATTGCATCCCTTTCGAATGTGGACCGACTGTTAAGCGAGTTTGATACTGAAGAGACGGATTGGAAAAAGTATTGGGCGGCTTGTGAAACCCTATTCTGGAATGCAACCGGTTTGACTTTCCGGGAAATGAATTATGCCGATAAACCTGAAATTGTCGTTGTAAAAGCACCCGGGCGGGGAATGGCGCAAAAGATTATTAATCTATATGACAAGTTGCTGGAGAGTAAAGCCTCCCATCCTTTGCTGGAACTCCTGATCCGTAAAAAGCAGGAACGCTGTTGCCTGTACCCAACAAACAGCATGTTTATTGCAATAAGGAGCATTGGGCACAAATGAGTGGTGAGTTCCCTCTGTCCGTCTCCCAACGCGAGACGCTTGCCATGTACACGGAACCGGATAGCTCTGATATATTTGCCGTCAACGGACCTCCGGGAACCGGTAAAACGACTTTTCTACAGACTGTGATTGCGAATCGGATCGTCCATACCGTACTCAACCATCCTGATGATCCGGATATCATCGTTGCCAGTTCCGCCAATAATCAGGCGATTACCAATATCCTGAAAGATTTTAAGATTGAGCAGCCTACTGAAGATAAGCCTGTAGATCCGTTATCCCTCCGTTGGTTGCCTGGATTGGATACGTTGGGATTATATCTGTCCGGAAAAGACGAACAGAAAGACCTGTATAAAATGATGTTCAATACGAAAGGTGACGGTTTTCCGAATGAATATGACGATCCTGCCCGATTAGAAGAATATCGCCGGTTTTATCTGGAACATTTCAACCGGTTCTTTAAGACGTCCTGCCATAATGAAATTGCATGCCAGCGTTTTCTGCGTAGGCGAATGAAAGAGATACGGAAAGAAATTGAAGTCTGTTTGAATGTCGCCAGTCTCAAACAGTATGGATATGAGATGGAGGATAAAGGGTTTGTGGGCAAGCTGATCCGTAAACTGCAAAAGCTGCCAAGTTATGAAAAAGTGATAAAGGGTTGGGAACAGACGAAAGACTTTAAAGATCGCTATGACAAGTTGACCGCCAACCCGGAATATAGCACCCTTCCTTATACGGAAGATATGGCGGTACGACTGGATATCAGTTACCGTTATCTTTTGTTTTGGTATGCCATCCATGACCGGGAAGCCGAGTTTATCCGCCGGCTGGCAGAATGTGACAAGGAAGAGGAAACCCGGGGCCGTGAAGATTATACCGAGCGTTTAAAGAGGTTAGCTTGTGTGATGCCGGTCTTTATTTCGACTTTCCATTCTTTGCCGAAATATATGGTTTGTGTCGATAGCGGGGAGTGGGATGCACCACTTTATGATTCGATTGATTTGTTGATCGTAGATGAGTCGGGACAGGTCTCTCCCGAATTGGCAATCCCTTCCTTCAGCTTGGCCAAACAAGCGATTCTGGTTGGAGATGTGGAGCAGATCGAACCGATATGGTCTATCTCGGAAGAATATTCCTGTATCAATCTGAAGCGTTTCGGCCTGATCTCTTCCGAGTCGGATAAAATGTATGCGTTTTTGAGAGAGAACGGTTTCCTGTCTTCATCCGGAAGTATCATGAAGATGGCAAGGAAGAGTTGTAGCTTTGAAGTTGCCGGGGAAAGAGGTGCTTTCCTGACAGAACACCGGCGTTGTGTAGATTCGATTATTGCTTATTGTAATGACTATATCTATCATGGCCGTTTGTTGCCGAAGAAGGGAAACAAGGTGAAATATAAAGCTTTGCCTTCTAAAGGCTATGTCCATGTTAACGGAGTAAGCGAAAAAGGTGGAACAGGCAGTGTATTGAATAAAGCGGAAGCGGCCGCAATCGTATCCTGGCTGGAAAAAGAAAAGGATAATCTGGAAAGGGTTTACAAAGATCCGATCAATAAAATAGTGGCGGTTGTCACTCCCTTTAAAGCACAGGAAGAAACCATATGCAACTTGGCGAAAGCATCTCCGGAAGCGGAGGCATTTACCGGCATGACGATCGGTACCGTCCATTCTTTGCAGGGAGCACAGTGTCCGGTCGTAATCTTTTCGTCGGTTAATTCTCCCGGCGATGCTTCTTATTTTATGGAGCAGGGAGGAAAGTACAATATGCTTAATGTTGCTGTTTCGCGGGCACAGTACCATTTTTTAGTGTTTGGGAATATGAATATTTTCCATTCCGAACGGAATACACCGGTAGGGAATTTGGCGAAATGGTTGTTTGATGATCCAGCGAACGAGATATCCGGTAATTTCATTTATCAGCAGAAAGAACCGCTTTGCCGTTATCAGCCAGCCGAACGTTTATCGACATTGGAGGCGCACATCGGTTTATTGCAGCAGGCATTAAAAGAGGCGACAAAAAGATTGCTGATCGTTTCTCCTTTTATCTCGATCCGGGTAATCGAGCATGATGACCTTATTCCCAGAATCCGGGAAACCGTGCGTCGTGGAGTAGAAGTCGTGGTCTATTCCGATTCCCGTTTGGATTATAATGGACGGACCGGGCTGTTGAAGGAAGAGGCAAATGCCGGACGACAGGCTTTAATAGAGAACGGCGTCAAACTGGTTCTATTGAAAGGTATTCATAATAAATCGCTTGCAATCGATGACGACATACTGGTGGAAGGCTCGTTTAACTGGCTTTCTGCGAGTAGGGATGAGGTCTATTCCCGGCATGAATGTTCAATTAAACTTCTTCATCCCGAAGCAACGAAACATATCTCAAATCTGGTGAAGGAATTAGACCGGATAGAGCCGGAAGCAGTTTTTTTTGAGCCTCTTCCTGTCTTTGCTCCGAAACAGGTTCAATTTGAAAATAAGACCTGTCCGGGTTTCTTTGATGCAGATCCGATAGACGCTTGCACCGATGAAGATTTAGCAGATTTTAAGCGACGAATCCAGCAGTTGGAAATTCAGAAAAAGAATGTTTCCGAGTCAATCCGGAAAACCCGCGAGCGATATCCCCGCCACTATGAACCGTGGTCGGAAGAAGAATGCCGGATATTACAGGAACTGATGCAAAAGACAAATGATATAGAAATCTTTTGTGCTTGTTTGCAGCGGACTCCCAATTCGATCCGTATAAAAGTAGAAGGAAAGAATCAGATGTAGCGGTCTGCTTCCCTGATTCTTCCCTTCTAACTTCAACTCTCTAAAGTTTATAAGAGACCTTCGATCACCTTACGAAGTTCCGGTTTACCCATCGTCCCAAGCATCGTTTCCTTGTTACCATCCATACGGCAAAGGAGCAAAGTCGGAATTGTCCGGATTTTGAAAGCTGTTTCCAGTTCTTCTTCTTCGTCTACGTTTACTTTGTAGATATAAAGTTTGCCGTCATATTCTTCTGCAAACTCATCCAGGATAGGTGCCAGGCGTTTACAATAACCGCACCAGGGTGCATGAAAATCCACGATGCAAGGTTTGTCTCCTACATATTTCCAATCCTTCGGATTCTCTTCAAAGTTTCCTACTCGTTGTATAAATTCCGCTTTTGTCAATTCAATGGGTGTCATATTGCTTTCTTTTTATTGATGATACAAAGATACATATAATGCAGCTGCATTGTAAATGGCAATATTACTTATAGAGTTATCAATATTGCCTTTCTGCCGGCTTTTACCAAAAAATATCTGTATTTTTGTTATTCATAAAGAAGGAGACTGACTCATGCCATCAGAAAAATACGTTCAAGATTTTGCGGTTTTGGAAGCTTTGTTTAAACGCTTTTATAGCTAATCAAAAAAGAGCATCCGGAACTCTCCGGATGCTCTTTTTTTTGATTAGCTATAAATGTTTTTAGTTCTGCTCCTTCAATATCACATCATGCGCACCACCTTCCACAATACTGGTTGATGAAACCAATGTGATCTTGGCGTTCTTCTGCAATTCGGGAACCGTGATCGCACCGCAACTACACATCGTTGCAATCATTTTGCCTAATGTGAGGTTGAGGTTGTCCTTCATTTTACCGGCATACGGAACATAGCTGTCTACGCCTTCTTCAAATTTCAGGGCTTCGCTGCCACCCATGTCGTAACGCTGCCAGTTCTTGGCGCGGTTGGAGCCTTCGCCCCAGTATTCTTTTACGAAGTTGTTTCCGATTTTCATCTTCTTCGTCGGCGATTCGTCGAAACGGGCAAAATAGCGTCCCATCATCAGGAAATCCGCTCCCATTGCCAAGGCAAGTACCATGTGATAATCATGCACCAAACCACCGTCACTACAGATGGGCACATAAATACCTGTTTTCTCCATATATTCGTCGCGAGCCTGTGCAACGTCGATCAGAGCGGTAGCCTGTCCGCGTCCGATACCTTTCTGTTCACGGGTGATGCAGATTGAACCGCCGCCAATACCTACTTTGATGAAATCGGCACCGGCTTCCACCAGATAGTCGAAACCTTCCTTGTCGACAACATTTCCGGCTCCGACCAGAACCTTGTCGCCATATGTTTTCTTGATCCATTGCAATGTCTCCTGTTGCCATTCGGAATAACCGTCGGAAGAGTCGATACAAAGTACATCGACACCCGCTTCAACCAGAGCAGGAACACGTTCCATATAATCGCGTGAATTGATACCGGCACCAACCAATAATTTTTTATCACTGCCGGACAATTCTTTCGGATTGTCACGATGGTTGTCATAGTCCTTGCGGAAAACGAAATATTGTAGTTTCTGGTCCTTGTCGATGATTGGTAACGTATTCAGTTTGTGATCCCAGATAATCTGATTGGCTTCACTTAACGTGATACCCAGATCACCGACGATCAGCTTGGAAAACGGAGTCATAAAATCTTTTACCTTTCTGTCAAGAGGATCTTTTTCTGCGCGATAGTCACGACTGGTCACCAATCCCAGCAATTTACCGTTAGGAGTACCGTCGTCCGTCACACCGATAGTTGAATGTTCGGTACGTTGTACCAGAGCAATAACATCTGCCAACGTGTTTTCCGGAGTCAGATTGGAATCGCTGATGACGAATCCTGCCTTGAACTTCTTAACTTTCCGAACCATATCTGCCTGACTGGCGATAGGCTGCGAACCGAAGATAAAAGATAACCCTCCGTTACGAGCCAGCTCGATGGCCAGCTTGGGACCGGAAACAGATTGCATGATCGCTGAAACGAAAGGAATGTTTAATTCGATCGCTGGCTTTTCACCTACTTTATGTTTCACAAGCGGGGTTTTCAGTGAAACATTGGTCGGCACGCATTGTTTGGTGGTTAAACCGGGAATAAGTAAGTATTCACCAAAGGTTCTCGATACATCGTTTAAGTAAACTGCCATAGTGTTTATATTTACTGGATGAATTTTATTAGGGTACAAAAGTACTCAATTCTCCTGTATCCTGTATTGTCTGAATAAAAGAAAATTCTGTTTTTTCCTATTTTCCGTGCTTTGTGTGCGGTAAGCTAAGAAATTCCGTCTATCGGGAGCTGTCTGTTTTAGAAACTTTTCGGCAGACAGGATTGTTATATAAACGTAATTAATATAGGAGGATTTTTTATGAAAACAATAGTGGATAAAGCCAATACTCGCGGATACGCAAATCATGGCTGGTTAAAGACTCATCATACTTTCAGTTTTGCCAATTACTATAATCCGAAAAGGGTTCATTTTGGTATGCTTCGTGTTTTAAATGACGATTCGGTTGCTCCGGGAGAAGGATTCGATACACATCCGCATAAGAATATGGAAGTAATCTCCATCCCGCTGAAAGGCTATCTGCGTCATGGCGACAGTATTCAGAACAGCGAAGTGATTACTCCGGGCGATATACAGGTCATGAGTGCCGGTACGGGGATTCTCCACAGCGAGTTTAACGACAGTGGAGAAGAACAACTGGAGTTTCTTCAGATATGGGTGTTCCCGCGTGAAGAAAATACGAAACCCCATTATAAAAGTTATGATGTCCGCTCTGTCCTGAAAAAGAACGAGTTGGGTTTGATGATTGCCCCGGACGGTTCTGCTCCGGCTTCCATTAACCAGGATGCCTGGTTCTCGATGGGAACATTGGATGCCGGAATAGTGAAGGAATACAAACTGCACAATAAGAAAAACGGAGTCTATCTGTTTGTAATCGAAGGTGAAGTGGAAGTTGCCAACACAGTCCTTTCCAAGCGTGACGGCGCCGGCTTCTGGGAAACCGACAGTATTGTGATAGAGGTATTGAAACATGCAACGGTCCTTTTAATGGAAGTGCCGATGGAATAATGGTTATACATTCATTTTATAGGGATTAATTGATTTAACAGGAATGTTACAGTAATGTAATATTCCTGTTGTTGTTCCCGACCTACTTTTGTGCTTATAATTTATGAATTAAAGTATGAAGGTGAAAGGCAATGTTCCTGCGACACGTTATGTGGCACGTGATATCAGTTGGATGTATTTTAATCAGCGTATTCTTCTCGAAGCAGCTAAAAAAACAGTTCCGTTAATGGAACGGCTTTCTTTCCTCGGCATTTATTCCAATAATTTGGATGAGTTTTTCCGGGTCCGGGTTGCAACTTTGAGCCGTATTATCGAATGCGACGATAAGGACATACGGAAAGAAAAGGAGGAAGCGGAACATATTCTCAAAGAGATCAATAAGCTAAATAATGCATATACCCGACAGTTTGAGGGAACGTTTGCCGGGATTGTCAAAGACCTGGAAGCCGAAAATATATACATTGTAAATGAAACGCAGCTGAACGGAGAACAACAGGATTATATCCGCCGCTTCTATAAGAATAATCTGAACGGTTCGACATTGCCTTTGTTTCTCCCGCAAGTCAAGCAGTTGAATGAACTGGCAGATGCTGATATTTACCTGGCGATTCGTTTGACCCGCACGGTTGCCGGCTACAAGACCCGTAAACGGGAATATGCCTGATCGAAATGCCGGTAAATGAGTTCGGACGTTTTATCTGTCTGCCGGATGATAACGGGAAAGTTTGTCTGATGTTTTTCGATGACGTGATCCGGTTTTGTCTGCCGTTGATCTTTGTCGGCATGAAATATGACCTTTACGAGGCTTACACCTTTAAGTTCACAAAAGATGCCGAGATGGAGATGGACACGGAAATCCGCAGTGGTGTCTTGGAAAAGGTCTCGAAAGGTGTAAAGAGCCGTAAGCGTGGTGTTCCGATCCGTCTGGTTTACGATGCCAATATGCCGAAAGATTTGTTGAAACTGATTGTCGGCAAACTGAATATAGATAAGACCGATACACGGGTTGCCGGTGGCCGTTATCATAACCTGAAAGACCTGATGCGTTTTCCGGATTGCGGGCGTAAAGATTTGAAATACCCTCTGCAGCCGCCTTTGTTCAAGCCGGAGTTGGAAGAAGGAAGTATCCTTGAATGGATCCGCCAGCAGGATTGTTATCTGCATTATCCGTATCATAGTTTCAGCACTTACCTGCGCGTATTACGCGAAGCCGCCATCAGCAAAGATGTGAAGAGCATCAAGACCTCGCTGTATCGCCTTGCCAAAGATTCGCGTGTGGTGAAAGCCCTGATTTGTGCAGCGAAGAACGGAAAGAACGTAACGGTTGTCATCGAGTTACTGGCCCGTTTCGATGAGGCTTCCAATATCAGTTGGTCGAAGAAGATGCAGGATGCCGGAATCCGTGTCATCTTTGGAGTGGAAGGCTTGAAAGTCCATTCTAAGATTACGCATATAAGTTCCCGGAAAGGAGATATAGCTTGTATCAGTACGGGGAATTTCCATGAAGGGAACGCCCGCGCTTATACGGACTTTACTTTGATGACGGCCCATAAGGCAATTGTCCGCGAAGTGGATGCTGTGTTCAATTTTATTGAAAAACCTTATTCTCCTATACCTTTCCGCCATCTGCTGGTTTCACCGAACGATATGCGGAAGAAGCTGATATCTATGCTGAATACGGAGATGCAGCACGCAAAAGCAGGGAAAGAAGCGTATGTCATGGCGAAAGTGAATCATATAACAGATCGCCTTCTGGTAAAGAAATTGTATGAAGCTTCTGCAGCCGGAGTGCGGATCGACTTGCTGGTTCGTGGAAACTGCTCGCTCGTGACCGGCATTCCTAAAGTGAGCGACAATATCCGCATAAACGGGATCATCGACCGTTATCTGGAACATTCCCGGATCATTGTCTTTTGTAATGGCGGCAACGAACGCTATTTTCTGGGTTCGGCAGACTGGATGACACGTAATTTCGATAACCGCATCGAAGTTTATTCTCCTGTCTATGACCCGAAAATACAGGAAGACCTGAAGCGGGTGATCGAATTCGGTCTGCGGGACACCCTTCAAGGACATGTTGTCGATGGTTCTGGACGTAATTTCCTGTGGAGGACTGCCGACAATGTTCCGTTCCGTTCGCAGACCGCCTTATATGAATGGTATAAGGACGAAATAAACAAAGATACATTTAAAGAAATATTGTAAGTAAATAGAAATGAGTAAAGTGAATT
The DNA here is from genome assembly GCF_003477465.1 of Parabacteroides sp. AF48-14. Lineage (NCBI taxonomy): Bacteria > Pseudomonadati > Bacteroidota > Bacteroidia > Bacteroidales > Tannerellaceae > Parabacteroides > Parabacteroides sp. AF48-14. Next base: position 59,413 of record NZ_QUDI01000026.1, on the reverse strand, counting down.
ATGCTGCAATCGATATTGGTTCGAATGCGGTCAGGCTGTTGATTAAAAGAGTGAATGAAGAGGCTTCCGATGATTTGTTTACGAAGGAATTGTTGCTCCGTATCCCCTTGCGTCTGGGACAGGATGCGTTTACGACCGGGGAAATCTCGCCGGGAAAGGAAAAGAAGCTGCTTCGCGTGATTAAGGCCTTCCGTCAGTTGATGAAAGTCTTTGATGTCGTAGACTATCGTGCTTGCGCTACCTCTGCCATGCGGGACGCATGCAACAGCGAGGAGATAACCCGTACTATCTATGAGAAAACGGGAATACAAATAGAGGTGATCGACGGGCAGGAAGAAGCGCGTATCGTGTATGATAACCATATTGAAAACATGCTGAACCATGATAAGAATTATATCTATGTAGATGTCGGTGGCGGTAGTACGGAAGTGATTCTTATCAACAATGGTGAGTTGAAATGCTCCAAATCCTATAATGTAGGAACTGTCCGAATGTTGAACGGTTCGGTTCGCGAGGAAGATTTGGAGGCGATGCGTCGTGAAATATCGGCTGCTGCGGTTCAGTATCCGGATCTGGTTATTATCGGTTCGGGAGGGAATATCAACAAATTATTCCGATTGGCAGAAGAAAAGGATAAAAAAGCTTCTGTCTTTACGGTCGACTCACTCCGGGCTCTTTATGACTCGCTGAAACAATATACGCCGGAAGAACGGCGAAAAGTTTTCAAACTGAAACCGGACCGTGCCGAAGTAATCGTTCCTGCAGCTGAAATCTTCCTGAATGTGGCAACCTGTAGCAAATCGACTAATATCTGGGTCCCGACGATCGGTTTGGCAGACGGCATTATCGATAGTCTTTATACTCGTAACTTGGAGAAAAAAAGAGATTAGGATTTGTCACATTGTCAAAATGACGAAATGTCAACCTCGCAAATTGAAAATTACAATAACCCCCTGTTTTTGCTATTTTTCTATTTCATCCGAAAAGTTGATCCATTTTGGATTGACTTTTTTCATGGTTTTAATCTGCTCGACTGACAACAGAGGAGATGAGGTGCGCAGCCCATTCTGGAAAGTGTACAATTTGACAGTCGGAAGGCATAAATGCCGTCAAAGTGATAAAGCTTAACTCCCGGAGAATCGAATATTTGAAAATAAAACGGACGGCGTTCCAAATACTTCAAGGAAATTCAGGTGCTTTTTTGCCCTTACAACGGTCTTCTTTCCAATTACGACCGTCCAAATCGCCATTACGACCGTGCTAATCTTCGCGAGGTGCCGAGTGCACTATACATTAGCACGGTCGTAATGGCAAAGAGGACGGTCGTAATGGCTGGGAACGCTCAAAAAAGCGGAAAAAGTCCCTTTTTGAGGTCAAAAAAAGCCATTAACATTTGTTTTGTTTCGGATGTCTTTCGGGCCTGAAAAATGCGTTTTATACAATAAGCCTCATGATATAGTCATTCATATAGTAGCCGTTTCCGATATGGAAATCGCGTGTCGCATGTTCGTGGAAGCCCATGTGTTTGTAGAAGCCGACAGCCGGGTTGTGGCGGTTTACATTCAGCTCGACGGTGAAAGGACCGGGATGGATCGTTTTCAGGTAAGCGATGCCCTGCTCGATGATGTAACGGCCGATGCCTGTGCCGTGCAAGGAGGGCAGCGAGTATATTTTCTGAAATTCATACAAATCCTTCTCAACTGTTTCGATGGACAGGTAGCCCGCAGGGACGCCGTCGGCATAGACGATGAAGAACTGATGGTGAAGCTCGTTCATCTGTTTGAGAAGATTTTCATGACTGTACATCATGTCGAACATATAGTCCAGCTGTTCGCGGGACAAGATGGAACCATAGGTCGGCTCCCAGATTTTAGATGCCAGATCTTGAATTAATTGGCAATCATTAACAGTTGCTTTCGTAATTGAGAACATTATTTCCTACTTTTAGATGAACAAAAGTACAAAAAATGAGGATATATTCGCAACAATTAAATTTTTGGATTGATTTTATGTATATGACAATGTTAATTCATAAAAAAGAATAACTTTGTAGGCGTTTAATACCTATACATGGGGAACAATTTAATAAAAAACATATAGAAATGGATACAAAGATTCAGGAACTGACCGACAAAATCTACAAAGAAGGAGTAGAGAAAGGTAACGAAGAAGCAGGGCGAATCATTGCCGATGCAAATGCTCAGAAACAAACGATATTGAGCGATGCGGAAGCAGAAGCAAAACGTATTGTGGCAGCTGCCGAAAAGCAGGCGGCTGAACTGAAAAAGAATACGGAGGCCGAGTTGAAATTGTTTGCTACCCAATCTGTAGAAGCGCTGAAAAGCGAAGTGGTAAACCTCATTACCGGAAAGATAACCTCTTCCAATGTGAAAGCGATCGTTTCTGACACTGCGTTCATGCAGAAAGTGATTCTGGAAATGGCAAAGGAATGGGCAAAGAAGGAAGCGATCACGATCCAGACTGCCGAAGCCGATGCGCTCACCAAATATTTTACCGCCAACGCCAAGAGCCTGTTGGACGGCGGCGTGAAGATCGAGAAAGTAAGCGGGCATGACGCCTCTTTCACGATTGTTCCGGCTGACGGCTCCTATAAAGTAAGTTTCGGGGAAGACGAGTTTGTCGCCTTCTTCAAAGAATTCCTTCGTCCTGGGTTGGTAGAAATGCTGTTCTGATATGGGTAAGTATTATTGCTTGATTGCAGGACTCCCCAATATCGCGCTCGACGATAGTAAACTGACCTATTCCGTCTGTGACTTCAGGCAGGAATTGGACGGCGTACTGACGAAAGCCGATAAGAAGCTGATCGATCTGTTCTTCCTCAAATTCGATAATAAGAACCTGATCGCTCAAGCTAAACAGCCGGATTCCGATCCGGACCCGCGGGGATGTATCACGTATGACGAATTCAATGCTTTGCTCAAAGCGTTGAAGGAAGAAGAAAAGCCACCCAAGAACGACCGGATGCCTCCTTATTTCAAGGAATTCTTCAAACTGTATCTCGAAAGCGAAGGGAAAGAGGACAAGCAGGATGTTCCATGGGAAGACCGCCTGGCCACGCTCTATTATGCGTATGCGATGAAAAATCATAACAAGTTTGTTGCAGACTGGTTCGAACTGAACCTGAACATCAACAACATGCTTACCGCGATAACCTGCCGTAAACATGGCCTTGATAAAGCCGAATACATCGTTGGAGACAATGAAGTGGCACAGGCGCTCCGTACGTCCAATGCCCGCGATTTCGGGCTGGGGGATACGGTGGACTATTTGCCCGATTTGCAGCGCATCGCCGAAGAAACCGATCTGATGGTTCGCGAAAAGAAAGTGGACCTGCTGAAGTGGGAATGGCTCGAGGAACATACGTTCTTTAAACCGTTCGATATAGAGAGTGTATTTGCATACCTGCTGAAACTGGAGATGATCGAGCGTTGGGTAACGCTGGATAAGGGGACAGGCGAGAAAACATTCCGCGAGATAGTGGGAGCAATGAAGAAAGGCAGCGAGAATGCCCTGGAAGAATTTAAAAGAAACAATGATAAATAAATTATGGCTACGAAAGGAATTGTAAAAGGAATCGTTTCCAACCTTGTGACTGTAGAGGTGGACGGACCGGTTTCCCAGAATGAAATCTGTTACATTTCCGTAGGAGGCGTCAAGCTGATGGCGGAAGTTATTAAGGTAATAGGTAAGAATGCTTTTGTACAGGTCTTTGAGAGCACCCGCGGTATGCGGGTGGGCGACGAAGCCGAGTTTGAAGGACATATGTTGGAGGTAACGTTAGGACCGGGTATGTTGTCGCGCAACTACGACGGTTTGCAGAACGACCTCGATAAAATGGAGGGTGTTTTCCTGAGACGCGGAGAATATACCTTCCCGTTGGATAACGACAAACTGTGGGATTTCAAACCGCTTGCCAAAGCGGGTGACAAGGTGGCGGCCGGTGACTGGCTGGGCGAAGTGGATGAAAACTTCCAGCCGCATAAGATCATGGTCCCCTTTACCTTTAAAGGTGAATATACGATCAAGAGCCTGAAAGAAGCAGGACAATATACCATCAATGAGGTGATCGCCGTCCTGACGGACGAAGCCGGGAAAGATGTGGAAGTGACCATGATACAGCGTTGGCCGGTAAAACGCGCCATCACTTGCTACAAGGAAAAGCCGCGTCCTTATAAACTGCTCGAAACGGGTGTCCGTACGATCGACACGGTGAACCCGATCGTGGAAGGCGGTACAGGGTTTATCCCCGGGCCGTTCGGAACGGGAAAGACCGTGCTCCAACATGCGATCTCCAAACAGGCGGAAGCCGACATCGTGATTATCGCTGCCTGCGGTGAACGTGCGAACGAGGTGGTGGAAATCTTTACCGAGTTTCCCGAACTGGTCGACCCGCATACTGGCCGTAAACTGATGGAACGTACCATTATTATCGCCAATACGTCAAACATGCCGGTGGCTGCCCGTGAGGCTTCCGTTTATACGGCGATGACAATTGCCGAGTACTACCGCAGCATGGGGCTGAAGGTATTGCTGATGGCCGACTCCACTTCCCGTTGGGCACAGGCATTGCGCGAGATGTCCAACCGTCTGGAAGAACTTCCCGGACCGGATGCGTTCCCGATGGACTTGTCGGCAATCGTGGCTAACTTCTATGCGCGTGCCGGTTATGTACATCTGAATAACGGACAGACAGGTTCCGTGACCTTTATCGGTACGGTATCCCCGGCCGGTGGTAACCTGAAAGAGCCTGTGACGGAAAATACGAAGAAGGTGGCCCGCTGTTTCTATGCCTTGGAGCAAGAACGTGCCGACCGCAAACGTTATCCGGCTGTAAACCCGATCGACAGTTACTCCAAATATCTGGAATATCCCGAATTTCAGGAATACATCGCCAAGCATATCTCTCCGACCTGGATCGACAAGGTGAACGAGATAAAGACCCGTATGTTGCGCGGTAAGGAAATTTCCGAACAGATCAACATCCTCGGTGACGACGGTGTGCCTGTGGAATATCACGTGACGTTCTGGAAGTCTGAGCTGATCGACTTCGTGATCCTGCAACAGGATGCCTTCGATGCGATCGATGCGGTGACGTCGCTGGCCCGCCAGGAGTTTATGCTGGATAAGGTTGTGAAGATCTGCCATACCGAGTTTAAGTTCGATACTTTCCTCGAAGTAATGGACTACTTTAAGCAGATGATCAACATCTTTAAGCAGATGAACTACTCCGAGTACGAGAGCGAACAGTTCAAGAAGTTCAACGATCAACTTGACGCACTGCTTGCAGAGCGCGCAGATAAATAATAGAAGCGTATGGCAACAAAAGCATTTCAAAAGATATATACGAAGATTACCCAGATTACAAAAGCGACCTGTTCGTTGAAAGCAACAGGAGTAGGGTATGACGAGCTGGCCTCTGTCGACGGCAAGCTGGCTCAGGTGGTAAAGATTATCGGCGACGAAGTGACCTTGCAGGTTTTCTCAGGTACGGAAGGTATCCGTACGAATGCCGAAGTCGTTTTCATGGGAAAGGCGCCTTCGTTGAAGGTGGGCGACCAGTTGGCCGGCCGTTTCTTCAATGCATACGGTGATCCGATCGACGGCGGTCCCATTCCCGAAGGTAAAGATGTGGAAATCGGCGGTCCGTCTGTGAATCCGGTTCGCCGTCAGCAGCCTTCCGAGCTGATCGCTACGGGTATTGCCGGTATCGACTTGAATAATACGTTAGTGACGGGACAGAAGATTCCGTTCTTCGCCGACCCTGACCAGCCTTTCAACCAGGTAATGGCAATGGTAGCCTTGCGTGCCCAGTCGGATAAGATTATCCTGGGCGGTATGGGTATGACGAATGACGACTACCTGTTCTTTAAGAATACATTTAGCAATGCCGGTGCGCTGGACCGTATCGTTAGCTTTATCAATACGACGGAAGACCCGTCTGTTGAACGTATCCTGATCCCGGATATGGCACTTTGTGCGGCTGAATATTTTGCTGTCCAGAAGAATGAAAAAGTACTGGTGCTGCTGACCGATATGACGAACTACGCGGATGCTTTGGCAATCGTGTCCAACCGTATGGACCAGATTCCGTCGAAGGACTCCATGCCGGGTTCCTTGTATTCGGATTTGGCGAAGATATACGAAAAGGCCGTGCAGTTCCCTGCCGGCGGTTCTATCACGATTATTGCCGTGACGACTCTGTCCGGTGGCGATATCACGCATGCCGTGCCTGATAACACGGGTTACATCACCGAAGGTCAGTTGTATCTGCGTAAGGACAGTGATGTGGGTAAAGTTATCGTCGACCCGTTCCGAAGCCTGTCCCGTCTGAAACAGCTGGTAACCGGAAAGAAGACGCGCGAAGACCATCCGCAGGTGATGAATGCCGCCGTCCGTCTGTATGCTGATGCCGCCAATGCAAAGACGAAGATGGAGAACGGTTTCGACCTGACAGACTACGACAACCGTACGCTGGCTTTCGCAAAGGACTATTCAAGCAAGTTGTTGGCGATCGACGTCAACCTCGACACAACCGAGATGCTCGACGTGGCTTGGAATCTGTTCGGTGAATACTTCCAGCCTGCCGAAGTGAATATCAAACAGGCGTTGGTAGACAAATACTGGAAAAAATAAATCCATGCCCATGAAAATGGAAATGCATGCCCAAGGAATTTAGTATGCATGGTTATGGAAATAATATAGATAATTATGGCAATAAAGTTTCAATATAATAAAACCTCCCTTCAGCAATTGGAAAAGCAGCTGAAGATGCGCGAGCGTTCCCTGCCGACGATCAAGAGCAAGGAAAGCGCCCTGCGTATCGAAGTGAAGCGCACCAAGGATGAAGTGACGAAATTGGAACTTCAGCTGGAACAGGAGATACAGAGCTACGAAAACATGGTCGCTTTGTGGAACGAGTTCAACCCCGAACTGATCGCAGTCAAGGATGTTTCGCTCTCCACGAAGAAGATCGCCGGTGTGGTCGTCCCTGTATTGGACGAGATCCAATTCGAGATCGGCCGCTACAGCCTGTTCAATGCCCCTGCCTGGTTTACCGACGGTATCGAGCTGCTGAAAAAGCTGGCGCGTACCGGTATCGAAGCCGAGTTCTCGGGTATGAAGCTGGAGTTATTGGAGCATGCGCGGAAAAAGACCACTCAGAAGGTGAACCTTTTCGAGAAGGTACAGATTCCGGGCTATAAGGATGCGATCCGCAAAGTGAAACGATTCATGGAAGACGAAGAAAGTCTTTCCAAGTCGTCACAGAAGATCATGCGGGCTAATCAGGAAAAGCGTAAAGCAAAAGAAGAAATAGAGGAGGCTGGAGCATGATAGTAAAGATGAGTAAATATGCCTTTATGGTATATCATAGAGAATATGATGCATTCCTCGCGACTCTCCGGGACCTGGGCGTCCTGCACGTGAAGGAGACGAATTCGATTCTGGACAATGCGGAACTGCAAGCCTTGCTGGCTGAACGTAAACGCGTCAACCAGGCAATCCGTTTCTGCAAGGCCTTGAACGAACAGTCGAAAGACACTGTGTTGGCACTGGCTCGCGAATTGCCGAAGAAGGACGGTTTGAAGCTGGTTGATAAGCTCGAAGAACTGCAGGAGCAGAAAGTACAGCTACAGGCAGCACGGGCTTCGCTGGAAAAGGATATCGCCTATATGGATATATGGGGCGAGTTCAGTTATGCCAATATCAACCGCCTGAAGAGAGCGGGATATGACGTGACATTCTTCAGTTGCCCGACATCCAAATACGAACCGAAGTGGGGGGATGAGTACAACGCCTTTCTGGTGAACAACTTCCAGTCGGTGACCTATTTCGTTACCGTGACGAAGACCGGCACTCCGATCGAGATCGACGCCGAACGTCCGAAGATGCCGGACCGCGGATTGGCCAAGTTGCACGCAGCCTACGAGCAGCTGATGGAGAACTTCAAGTCTCTGGATACCCGCACGAAGGAGTTTGCAGCCAAGCAATATAACACGCTGATCGAACTGGACAAAAACATCCAGAACGAATTTAACCTCTCGAACACGTTGGTGCAGACTGGCCGTGAGGCAGGTGACAAGCTGATGATCTTGGAAGGATTTGTCCCGACCGAAGATGCTCCGGCAATGGAAGAAGCGCTTGAAAAAGACGGCTATTACTTCCAGCCGATGGCGATAGAAGAGGGGGATAAGGTGCCGATCAAACTAAAGAATAACAAGTTCAGCAAGCTATACGAACCGATCACGAAGATGTTTTCGCTTCCGAACTATACGGAGTTTGACCCGACCCCGCTGTTTGCCCCGTTCTTCATGCTCTTCTTCGGGCTTTGTTTCGGAGACGGCGGATACGGGTTGCTGGTGATGCTGGTTTGTACGTTCCTCAAACGGAAGGTGAATCCGGATTTCAAGCCTTACCTGACTTTGTTCCAGTATCTCGGCCTTGCAGCCCTGATTGTCGGAACGTGTACGGGTTCGTTCTTCGGTATTGCGTTGGCCGATGTCCCGGCGTTCTCGAAGATGAAAGACTATTTTGTGAGCAGCGACAACCTGATGACTTTCTCTATCGTCATCGGTCTGGTCCAGATTATCTTCGGAAAGACGGTGGCTGCCTTCAAGACGAAAGCGCAGAAGGGGTTCAAATACAGTATTGCGCCTTTTGCATGGGTGTTGGTCATCACTTTCCTGGCATTAGCTTTCGGATTGCCGATGTTGAATATGCATCTGCCTGAAACGGTTCAGACCGTCTTTGTCGGTATTGCGGTTGTCGGCCTGGTAGTGGCTTACCTCTACAATTCGCCGGGTAAGAATATCTTTATGAATTTCGGGACGGGGCTTTGGAACACCTATAATATGGCTTCCGGGCTGTTGGGTGATACGCTGTCGTATATCCGTCTGTTCGCGATAGGTCTGACAGGCGCTATCCTGGGCGGCGTGTTCAACTCGTTAGCTGTGGATATGACGGAAGGTATGAATGTCGTGTTGCGTGCGGTCTGTATGCTGATCATCCTGCTGATAGGCCACTCGATCAACATCGGGCTTTGTACGATCAGTTCGCTTGTCCACCCGTTGCGTCTTATCTTCGTAGAGTATTATAAGAATGCTGAGTTTGAAGGCGGTGGAAAAGAATACAAACCGTTCAAGAAAGCATAACAAATAGGGAGTCGCTCCCTGGTAAAAAGTAATTAAATAATAACAAAAGAATAAATTAAAACAATTATCATTATGGAACCAATTTTATTAGCTTACATTGGAATCGCGTTGATGACAGGTCTGACTTTCATCGGTAGTAGTTATGGTGTGACGATTGCGGGTAACGCCGTAGTCGGAGCAATGAAGAAAAATCCGGATGCGTTAGGTACGTATATCGCCCTGAGTGCATTGCCTTCATCACAGGGTTTGTACGGATTCGTCGGTTACTTCATGATGCAGAAATTCCTGGTTGACAGTATTACGATGTTGAATGCGACAGCTATTTTCGGTGCAGGTCTGGTGTTAGGATTTGCCGGTTTGTTCTCTTCTATCCGTCAGGCAGAAGTTTGTGCGAACGGTATTGCCGGCGTAGGTGCAGGACACAATGTGTTCGGTGCAACTATGGTTATGGCCGTATTCCCTGAATTGTATGCAATTTTGGCTTTGCTGGTTGTTATCCTGATCGGCGGAACTCTTCCGGTTTAAAAACGAATGTATAAACAGAATCCCTTATCCGGTTCTCCGGGTAAGGGATTTGTTTTCTTAAAAAACAACGTTAGATGAAAAAACATTTACTATTGGTTATGCTTTGTGCGGGGATGCTGCACGGGGCAGGAGCACAGGCCCAGGACGTAGAACGTTTGCCGGGTTATGTGCAGGCGGAGCGCTTTACTAAAGAGAAACTGAACACAATGCTGTTCTCTACCACGGTCGATCCGCACTGGTTCCAGAAAGGAAACTGTTTCTGGTACGAATATAAAACAAGTGAAGGAAAAGCCTGGTATGTTGTCGATCCGGTGGCAAAGACCAAACGGCCGCTGTTCGACCTCGACGACGTGGCAGCCCAAATTACGGAAATTGTGAAAGATCCATTCACCGCCCAGCAACTGCCTATCCAGAAGTTGGAAGCGCAGGAAGACGGCCGCACCTTTACTTTCCACATCGTCTCTTCGCAGGATGCCAAGAAAGATACGACCGACAAGAAAGAACCGAAAAACAAGAAAGAGCTTTTCTTCTTCTCCTACGACTATCCGACACGCAAGCTGACCTGGCTCGAGGATAAGAAAAAGGAAACCGAATATCCTGACTGGGCCTCTTTTTCACCCGACGGCAAGACGGTTGTCTATGCCAAGGACTTGAATCTCTACCGCATGACCCGCGAAGACTACGAGAAACTGAAAAAAGACGATAAAGACAGTACCGTGACGGACATCCAACTTACCACCTTCGGCGTGAAGGATTTCGGTTTCGGTCAGCCCTACAGCCTGCTCAACACCGACACGCTTTGCAACGGCAAACGGAAAGGCGTCTGGGGCGTATGGTCGCCCGACTCCCGCTACTTCGCCATTACGGTGGAAGACGAGCGCGAGGTGAAAGACCTGTGGGTGATCAACTCCATGGCTTCGCCCCGTCCGACGCTGGAAACATACAAATACCAGATGCCCGGAGAAAAGGAAGCTCCCCAATATCATCTCTTCCTTTTCGATATGAACGACAACAGCCATAAGGAGATTCGTACCTCCGCTTTCAAGGACCAGACCTTGCGTGTGGCACGCCGGCCATGGCAACAGAGAGACCGCGACCGTAAAGAGGTGGCAAGCGTATGGTTAGGCGACAACAACCGCTTCTTCGTTACCCGTTCGAGCCGTGACTTGCACCGTATCGACATTTGTTCCTATACGATCGGACAGGATTCGATCCGTCCGATTATCGAAGAACGGATGAACACCTATCAGGAAGTGCGTCCGTTGGCCGCTCTCGCAAATGGCAAGGAACTGATTCAATGGAGCGAACGCGACGGTTGGGCCCACCTGTACCTTTATGACGGCGACGGCAACCTGAAGAACCGCATCACACGCGGTCCCTGGCATGTAGACCAGATCGTGAAGGTCGACGAAGCCAAACGTGTCGTTTACTTCCTGGCTAACGGAAAAGAAAAGGATGAGAATCCCTACTACGAACACCTCTATCGCGCTAATCTCGACGGAAGCGGCCTGCAAATGGTGACGCCCGGCGACTACTTCCATATCGCGAGCATGGACGACAATGCATCGTTCGTGGTCAACAACTACTCGCGCGTCAACACCATCCCGCGTACGGACTTGATGGACGCGAGCGGTCGCAAACTGATGTCGCTCGAAGAAAGCGATTTCTCACAACTGCTGGCTGCCGGCTACCAGTTCCCCGAACCCTTCAAGGTGAAGGCGGCAGACGGTGTGACCGATCTCTACGGCGTGATGTATAAACCGTTCGACTTCGATTCGACACGGACGTATCCGATCATCGACTATGTTTATCCCGGTCCACAGGTGGAAGCAACCGTTTATCCGTTCAGCCGCATGGGCGTCCGTACGGACCGTCTGGCACAGGCCGGATTCATCGTCGTTACTGTCGGCAACCGTGGCGGACATCCGAGCCGTTCGAAATGGTATCATAACTTTGGTTACGGCAACCTGCGCGACTACGGCTTGGCAGACCAGAAGGCAGCTATCATCCAGTTGGCAGACCGTTGCAAGTTTATCGACATTAACCGTGTCGGTATCCACGGCCATTCGGGTGGTGGCTTCATGTCCACCGCAGCGATTCTGCAATATCCGGACTTCTTCAAAGCTGCCGTTTCCTGTGCCGGTAACCACGACAACCGCATCTACAACCGTTGGTGGAGCGAGACGCACCATGGCGTGAAAGAGGTGGTCAGCGAAAAGGGCGATACGACCTTTGTCTACAACATCCGCACGAACGAAGAGATAGCCGGACAGCTGAAAGGCCACCTGATGCTCGTCCACGGTGACATCGACAACAACGTCCATCCGGGTAACACCCTCCGCGTGGTAGACGCCCTGATCCGTGCCGGCAAACGCTTCGACATGCTCATGCTCCCGCAACAGCGTCACGGCTTCGGCGACATGGACGAATATTTCTACTGGCGCATGGTCGACTACTTCTCCCACAATCTCCTGGGCGAACAGGAGACGTCGGTGGATATACCGAAAAGGTGAAAATAGTTGAGAGTTGAAAGTTAAAGAGAGAGGCTTCGCTCCGGGATAATCCGGATGGCGAAGCCTCTCTTCTTTTTTAACGATATAAGTAACCTCCTTGTAAGTAGTTTGTCGTTAGTATTCAATCCTTCAGCCCTGTGTTGTTATGGCAGGATTCCGATAAAACAATCGTAAGAAGAGGATATAAACGTGTCCTTTTAGTTTATTAACTAAAGAAATTAGTTTGAAAACTAAAATATTTAGTTTATTTGCCTGAAAGAATTAAAATATCATGAAACGACTGACTGCAAGAGAAGAAGAGATCATGGGCTATTTCTGGACAGAAGGCCCGTTGTTTGTGAAACAACTGCTCGAATTTTACGGCGAACCGAAGCCGCATTTCAATACCCTGTCGACTATCGTGCGCGGCCTGGAGGAGAAAGGATTCCTGGCGCATCATACGTATGGCAACACCTACCAGTACTACGCTGCCGTCTCGGAAGCGGACTACAGCCGGGGTACATTGAAAAACGTCATTGCCAAATATTTCAACAATTCCTATCTCGGCGTCATCTCGTCGCTTGTCCGGGAGGAGGAGATTTCGGTGGACGAGCTCCGGAAGCTGATCGACGAAGTGGAGAAGGGTAATAAGTAAAACTGCGCAAGTATGGGAACATTTTTAGTCTTTCTGTTGAAGTCGACCTGCTGCCTGGCGGCGTTCTATCTTTTTTACCGCCTGCTGTTGAGTCGAGATACGTTCCATCGGTTCAACCGGATGGCGCTGCTCAGCGTGATTGTCTTTTCCGTTGCTATTCCCTTTATCCGTCTGGTGACGGACGAGCCGGTGGCTGTGCAGCGCACGATGCTTGACATCGAACGGCTCCTGTTGATGGCTGCTGCACCGGTTGAGGAGACAACGGCACCGGCAAGTGACATGACGCTCTGGCTGACGGCCTTGTTTGCAATCTATGTGGCGGTTGCCTGTTTTTTGCGGGGCGGTTTCTCTATTCCGTCGGGCAGATTGTGCGTCTGATCCGTTCGGGTGAAGTGACGGCTCTGGACGGCGGCGTGCGGCTTGTTGTGGTCGACCAACCGGTCAGCCCTTTCAGTTGGATGCGCTACATCGTCATCTCGCGCATCGATATGGAAGAGAGCGGGACGGAGATTCTGACGCACGAACAGGCGCATATCGAGGCATGGCATTCGTTGGATATGTGGCTCGCCGGCGTATGTGTCGTCCTGCACTGGTTCAACCCTGCCGCCTGGCTGCTGAAACAGGAGTTGCAGAACGTGCATGAGTTCGAGGCGGACGAAAGCGTGATCCGGCATGGTGTGGATGCGCGGCATTATCAGATGTTATTAATCAAAAAAGCGGTCGGCACACAGCGTTTCACCTCTATGGCCAACAGCTTTAACCACAGTAAACTTAAAAAACGAATTACCATGATGCTAAAACAAAAATCAAATCCCTGGGCGCGGTTGAAGTACCTTTATGTCCTGCCCCTTGCCGCTGTTGCGGTAGTGGCGTTTGCCCGTCCGGAAATCTCGCGCTCTTTAGAAAAGATCTCAGCGGTCAACGTCCCGGAATTTCTTCCTGTTGTGGAGGCCGACCCTGTTATGGAAGCTGTTCCTGTTATAGACGCTGCTCCGATAGCGAAAGCGAAACCAGTCCCCGCGCTTGACGCGGGGCCGCAGGAGAACAGGCCTGTTTCGGTAAATACCGTTAGTGCTTCTGCGATCCCGCGTCAGGCGCAGGAACAGGCAGTACCGCAAGATACCGTCCGTGTAGTGGGTTATGGCGATATGCCGACGAACGTTGTAGTAGCAGACTCACTGGCCCCCCGTCCGCTCTTCATCATTGACGGCGTGGAGATGCCGGATTTCGATGCGAATACGCTCGACCCGTCTACGATCAGCAGCATTTCTGTCCTGAAAGATATGAAAAGCATTGAGCTTTACGGGAAGAAAGGAGAGCACGGCGTGATCCTCGTGACGACGAAAATAAGACCCGATCTTCAGCCGGAAGGTACGCTTCGCGGTACGATAGGAAATTTTAAGTTCCGTAAGCTGGAAGGTATCAAAATGCGTCCCGCTCCCCGTCCCGGTTCACATCCGGAGCCGGACCCGGTGCTCTTTATCGACGGCAAGGAATATCCTTACGACAAGCTCTCCGAACTTGATGAGACAAGGGTTCAGTCGATGACTATATTGCCCAAGAAATCAGCGGTAAAGAAATACGGGGACAAATATGCGAATAGAAGTATAATGGAAATAACCTTGAAGAAAGAAAATGAATAAGAGTTATCTGTATCAGGCGACCCTCGTGGCTTGCCTTTTCCTGGGCGCTTGCAGCGGGGATAAAACGGAGAGTGGACAGTTGGAGGTCATTCCTTTGGGAGCAGCTTTCGACCAGCAGGCGGAGTTGAAGACGTCGGACTGTTTCAAGAAGATACGCTATGTCCCGTTGGAGACGACGGACAGCGCGCTCGTGGGGCCGGGAGCTTGGGCAACCGTTCTGAACGACTGGATCGTGGTGACCTCCGGGCGTAAGCTTTGCCAGTTGTTCGACAAACAGACCGGGCGATTCATCCGTAATATCGGCCATGTGGGTGAAGATCCCGAAGGCTATTCGACAGTGCATGGCGGGTGGCAGAACCCCGGCACCAACAAGCTCTTTTTCCCCGGCTGGAATGGCAAGATGGTTGCTTACGGGGCGGATGGTAGCTTCGACCATATCTGGACGCCGCCGATTGCCGCTCCTGCATTTCCGGCGGTTGCTTCCTTTGATTATCTGGATGCAGACTTGATTGCGGGCTATTATTCGGCTACCGACAGCTTGCCGGCGCGCCTCGCCCTGTTTCGTGGCGATGAAATTGTCCGCGAACAATGGTTGCCGATAGACAGCCAGGGCGAAAAGGCTGTTGCCCCGGATGAGATCGCGTCCATTTCCGTCCAGAGGGATGGGGGCGACGGGGTGCTTATCATCAAATATAAGGACAACCGCTCTTCTATCACGTCGCTCGGCAACGCTTGTTTTTGGCATAACGATGGCGAACTTTATTTCAGGCAGGCGTTTAACGACACGATCTATCAGGTTTCGGCCGACAAGGAGTTTCGGCCGGTGCGTGTGCTGGATCCCGGTGTGCATGCCTGGGTTTACAACGAGCGGTTTGACGACAAGAAAGATGCAATCTATCCGGGGAAATTCATGGAGAACGAGGACGTTATCCTGTTCCGCTTCCTGACGAATGTCTATACTGACAATAGTAAAACCTATAATGCCCTTTACCGGAAGGCTGACGGAACGGTGAAAGTATATCCTTTCGAAGAAAAGATAACCGATGACCTGAACGGTTTCCTTCCCCTGCAACCGATCTCTATCTCTTCCGCCGGTGAATTTGCCGCCGTGCTCCCCTCCGAAGAGGTCGTCCAGTGGTTTGAGGACAATGCCGGCAAAACCGATCTCCCTGCCGCAGTTTCCGCCCTGAAGAAAGTGGGCGAGGAGGACAATCCGGTGATTGTCATTATGGAATAGGCAGACGTCTGTATTGTCATGGAACACTGATAACACTGATTAGGTGGATGGCCACGGATCTGTTTTATCCGTGTAATCTGTGTCCCATGACAATACTATAGTTTACTTTTTTGTATATTTACCAGCTAATAAATGGATAGTATGTTATGGAAAACTTTAAAGTCGGAATAATTGGAGCCGGGCATATTGCCCGTAAGATGGCGCATACATTGCGCGATATGGAAGGGGTAGAACCGTATGCCGTAGCCTCACGTAACTTCGGGAATGCCGAAAGTTTCGCACGTGAATGGGGTTTTACGCGGGCTTACGGGTCGTATGAAGAACTGGCGGATGATCCGGAAGTACAGTTGATTTATATCGCCACTCCCCATTCCTTCCATTTCGAGCATGCCCGGATGTGCATTGGGAAGGGCAAACCTGTTTTGTTGGAGAAAGCTTTTACGGCCAATGCCCGGGAAGCGGAGTTGCTGATCCGGCTATCGGAAGAGAAACAGGTTTTCCTGACAGAGGCGATCTGGACACGTTATATGCCTTTCTCCGCGACGCTTCGTGAGCTGGTGGACAACGGGACGATCGGACGGGTGATGATGCTGACCGCCAACATCGGTTATCCGATTGCAGAGAAGGAACGCATTGCCAGGCCGGACCTATGCGGGGGCGCTTTGCTGGACATCGGTGTCTATCCGATCAATTTTGCCATGATGCTTTTTGGTACGGAGATTACGGGGATTACCTCGGCTTGCGTGAAAGGGGAGACGGGCGTGGATTTGCAAAACAGTATTACGTTTGTCTATAAGAACCACCGGATGGCTGTCCTGCAAATGACAGCTTTCTGTGCGAATGACCGGCAGGGGGTAATCTCCGGGGATAACGGCTACATCATTGTCGATAATATCAATAACCCGCAACAGGCAGTCGTTTATTCGATTAACCATGAGGAGGTGGCCTGCTATACTTGTCCACCGCAGATAACAGGCTTCGAATATCAGGTGCAGGCATCGATCGATGCCATCCGTGAGGGAAAGATCGAAACGCCTTATATGCCGCATAGCGAAACCTTGCGTGTCATGCGGATGCTGGATGATCTCAGGTCGGAGTGGGGGGTACGGTTCCCTGCGGATGAATGATAAGGAGGGGGTGTAAAATATCCTTGTCCCCGCGCTTGACGCGGGGTCGCAAAAGAACAGGCCTGATCAATCAGTTGTTTATACTGCCGGTTCTAATGCGATCCCGCGTCAAGCGCGGGAACGAGGCAATTTTACACCCCCCTCTTACGTTAAATAACCTCATGTATGCGGACGTCGTCCGATCCCTCATTACATAATTCTATTTTCTTTACCTTCTCCAATGCTTCCTTGTCCAGCTTGATGTAACCTGCCGGGCCGGAATAGAGAACCTGTTTGGTTTTCCCTTTCAGCGGAGTCCCTTCCACTACGACACGGCTGCATGATGAGCCGGACAGGTAGAGTTCGAGTGAACCGCCTTTGCCATTGTCGATAGCAATACGTGAACCGGCTGGCAGTGTATTGGCTGACTCCAGGTTCTTGTCGTACATCAGGCGGGCGGGATCGATAGAAGTATCTTCCTTCGTCGTCACTGTAAAGTCGTAGAGATAGATTTGCATCTGCTTGTCCGTCGTGTTACGCATACGGATGTAGCGGGCTTCCGGTGCGATCTGCTCCAGCTGAAACGGGGTTGGTCGGCAGGAATGCTGGTGATAGCTGTCCATGTCTTTCCGTTGGCGGACCATTCGAATAGGCGTCCGCTATTTTCACTCTTCGGCAGGCTGAAGCTGAATGAGGTCGCCTCCTTCTGCAATTCCCAGGCAAGGCCGAAGGATTGTCCCGGCTCGATACGGAGCACTTCGTTCAGACGGTTGTAGCCGATCTGGTCTGCACTCTCTTTCAACGGCTGGTATTTCAATTGTTCGATATCCGTCAGGATGGAGGCTTTGCTCATTTGCGCTGTGGCCTGGTCTGCTTGATCGGGGAACAGCAGGTTACGGCCTGTCTGTAAATAGATTTCCTGTACAAACGGGGTCAGGACACGTGAGCCTGTCTTCACTCCCTTCTGATAGGGATTCTGATTGTATGTCCGGTCGATGGTGCGCATACTATCGAGCAGGGAGGTGAGGGAGAGATAGGTTTGCCAGGTGGCGGCACGATCCTCACCTTGTCCGGCCGAGGCAACGGCAAGAGCGGTCTGGCCGGCCTTGCCCAACAGATGGAATTGCATCAGCCAGGGTTTTATCTCATCTATCAGCGCCTTGTTGCTGCTTGTTTCGATAGCGGCAGGGGCTGCAGTGATCTCGGCAAACAACTGGTTCATCCGGTCGGAGGCGTCGGCATTATAGTTGTGCCGGCGGAAGTCGCGTAGGAATGTTTCAGCATCTCCGGCGTAGCGGACGGATTCATCCCGGCGATAGCGGTGGCCGTTAGGTCCCGGGTCGCAGTTGTTCTCACAGAAGGTGCGGAAGGCTTCCGGTGCTTCGGGCAGGATGAAGCGGCAGGCATCGGTGAAGTTGCTCTCCGGATTGTAGGCTTTCATGTTCCAGGCATAGTCAGCGACACCGAAGAGGGCCACCTTCGAGGCTTCCGCCCGTTCCATCGGGTTGGCAACGAAGCCCGACATGGCGTGTACGGCCTCCGGGTCAAGTCCATAGGAAGGTCCCATCAGCAGGTGGTCGCGGCAGTAGTCGCTTACCGGGAAGTTCCACCATACGTATGACGGGCGTTGGATACGTTTGTTCACCCATTCCTGCCCTTCGAGGGTGATGTCGTGGATGACGCTGTTGCCTGTCCACATCACATGGATGGCGGGATCGAGCGTCCGGCCCAATACGTCCAGATAGTCGCTTCCCGCCCAGGCACGGTTGTATTCCGTCGGGCACATGATAAGGGGGCTTACCCTTTCCTTCTTCTCGATAAACTCCTTTTGCAGGAAGTTGAGCAGGTCGGCTTGCTTGTCGGCCTTGGCCCCTTCGCCTGATATGTCGTCGAAGAAGACGGCGAAGGAACGGACGCCGAGGTCGTACATCATGCCGAACTTATTCAGGACGTTCATCCGGTCTTCGTCCGTCCACTGGATGTCTAATCCCGGGTGGATGGCCCAAACGAAGTCCACTTTGTTGGCGGCAGCTTCCTTCACCAGGTCCTTGATCTGGGCGGCCTCCTTCTCCGGATAGGGCTTGCGCCAGTTGGGAGAGCTGTGGTAAGGATCGTCCTTCGGGCCGTAGATGTAGGTGTTCATCTTCATCTTGCCGTAGAAGCGGAGCTGCTCGATACGGTCGGCATGGCTCCAGGGATCGCCGTAGAAGCCTTCGACGGTACCACGGAAAGCAACGTCGGGATAGTCGATGATGGTGCATATCGGCAGTGTCTGATTTCCCTGTTTATCTGTCTGAACCAATTGTCTCAGGGTTTGGGCGGCATAGAAGAGACCGCGGCTGTCTGAGGCGGCAATGGAGACTTCCGTAGGAGTGACAATCAAGCGATAAGCGCCGGATCGTTTCAACTCCGGTGCTTGCCCCTCTGTCATTGTGATCTTGAGGGGCAGGGCATCGGGCTTGTCAGTGACAGTCAACGTTTCTCTGATCAACCGCATGGCATCCGTGTCCGGGTCCTTGATCCCGGAGAGGGCAAAGCCATGAGGCGCATTCAGGCGGTTGGTCGACAGTGTAACCTCCTGCGGTTGCGGGTGGATGACCGGCAACGGGTTTTGTGCTTGCAGCGCACCTCCTAACAGGAGGGCGGCGGTTAGATTTAGTAGTTTCATATTGGGGTAATTTTAAGTGTTTAATTAGTGAACCTCGAACAACAACGTCTTCCCATTCACGTCGCTCCACTCCGTCAGGAGCTGGCGCAGGGCGGTGTATTCGGCAGGGGTATAGAGTTGTTTGCTGAGTTCGAGGCTGCGGGTGACGGTTGCTGTCTTGCCGCTCTTCTTGACAGACAGGGTGAGGCTACCGGCGGCGTTACGGATCGTCCGGTTGGCTTCCGGGGTGCGCAACTCCATGTTGTCGGGACATTCGACGGTGTAGGTGTAAACCTCATTTACCTGGCGGGGCAACAGGATGTTCTCTTTCCGCTGGCTGTTCAGGTATCCGTAACCCAAGTGTGAGAAGCCGTAGGCGGCATCCGGCAATACGATTGTCGCATATCCGTTCTGCACTTTCAGGGGCGCCGTGTTGTTGCTTTCGCTGTTGCCTGTCGTGAAGTAGGGCATCAGTGCATTGCCTATGGATTCTTTTGTGGATGTTACCACCTTGCCGTCTTTGAATGTCAGGGCGATGTCGCTCTTGATCTGATAGTCCTTAGGGACAGCGATAGCGACAGGCTTTCCGTCCGTCAGGCTGAAGAGCGGTGTCCGGTCGAAGTTCACCGTCTGTGGGCGACGGGTGGAATAAGTGGAGAATACATATAAGTCTCCGTTCACCATGCAGGATACAAACAGCTGGTCGATCGCTTTCAGTGCCAAGCCCTTGTCGGCGTGTGCCTGATAGGTTGCCATTGGTTCGGCTTTGAACCCTGCGCCGCTGAGCAAGCCGGCGAGCAGGTTGGCTTTCTCGGCCTCCGTCCCGTAGGCTGTGTTTACGATTTCGTAGGCGGGGCGCAGGCGGTAACCGGTCTGCTCGAGCGTCAGCGTGTTGTTGGCGATGTGATTGGTGGTGTATTCGAGGATTGCTTTCAGCTTGTCTTCATCCTTGGTGATGCCTTCTGTGAGGCTTTCGGCCAGGGTCGTGAGCTGCATGTCGCCGACGGGGTTGAACTGTTTGAACAGGGTGGCCAGTGCATCGCCTTCAGTCGCATAGGTCGTAGCCGCAAGGAAGGGCACATCGCCATTGGCAACCGAAACGAACGGTGCACGGGAGGCAGCCGGAAGGTTGCGCAAAGTCCAGGCTGTCGTACGCATCCCGTTGGAGAGCGTGACGGACGGTTTCGTCTTGTTGCCGGCCAATGTGAAGGCTAACTCTTTGTCGGCTGGCGTTACGATCGTAAGCCTGTATTCCTTGACGGGGGAGGACTGGAGCAGGGTTTCGAATACATCCACCTCCGGCAGGTAGCCCGGCTTGGAAGTGACTGTGTAGTCGAGATAGATCGTTGCGCCCAGCTCTAATCCGGTGTGGACAACCACCATTTCTTTCAGGTGGTTATAGGCCGGAGCGTCGGCTGCATTGCGGGGAAGGACTTCCACGAAAGCATTGTCCGGCGTCTTGATGACGGTACCGTCTTTCTGCCGGGTGTATGAAGAATTAATCTTCAGCTCCTGGTATTGCGGGTTGTAGACGATGAAGCTCTCTCCGTATGTGCCGTTCATGGCGGTGTGGGTGAAGAGTGTCAGTTCCATGTTGCAACGGAACTCCTGGCTGCCGTTGGAGTGGAGCGTCCAGGTCTTTTCCAACTTCTTGTATTCTGCCTCCGGGGCGCCGAACGCGGTGACTGTCACTAACAGGAGACAGAGGAGGAGGGCGAGTTTATGTTTGTTATGTATCATTGTAATCTATTGCTTTAATAATCTATCTTCTTTGTTCTGTTATTCTCCCTTTTGTGGGAGGATGCGATTACTTACCAGTAATCGGGTGCGATTGGTTAGGTATAATCGTATGCGATTACTTAGGACTAATCGGGTGCGATTACTTCTAAGCAATCAGTTCCCTTGTTTTATCACCAGATAATTGCCGAACGCCTTATGCGCATTGACGGCGTTGCGGAAACCATCCCAGTCGCCGGCCTCGTAAACGCGTTTCTTCAGGGCCAGCTTCTGATGAAGCACTACTTTACCGTCTCCTTGGCGGACATAGCCTTCGAAGTCGGCGGCGTTGCTCTGTTTACTGTCTTCCTTAGCCTCGCTAACCAGCTTGTATCCGGCGGGGAGCTGGATCGTTTCGTCCAATTCGACCAGGCGGGAACAGGCGTCCTTGAAACCATATTGGCGTTCTTCCAGGTCGGTATCGATACGGAGGTAGCTTTTTACCTGGTTGTAAAGATTATTCATCACCATCGGTTTGAACAGCATTTCCCCTTCTCCGGGAAGGGCATATCCAGGGATCTCATAACGGAACGTCATCTTGATCGGGGCGGCCTGGTAGTTCTTCGGGTCTTTGCCATAGTCAACACTGATCAGGCGGGCTTTGGGAGAGACGGCGAGAAGCTGTGCCTCCAATGCGCTCTGCCACTGCGTCTGCCAGCCACCGGTGAAGATACGGCGGATGTTGCTGTCCGACTGTCCTCGGCGGTAATGGTGAACTGTCCGGTCAGCGTGCCCTTGGCATCGAGCTTGTTGTCCGCCTTGATGCGTACGTAGTGGTTCTCGGGAGCGGAAACCGGGGTGAGGCAGAGGTCGGAACCTTCGGGGACGCCCGGCAGGTAGTTCTGCTGTTGTTCGGCGCTGCTCCAGAGTTCGCGGCAGAAGGGTACCCAGGTTGGGTCGAGCGGCATATAGGTCCCGCTGGATAGCTTCACGACGGCCACGCAATGGTTGAAGTGGTCGGCCGGAATACTTTCCACACGGCTACCTGCCATCGTCATGGCCGGATAGGCTTCGAAGCTGCCATGCGGAGGAAGGCGATCAGGGTGCCGGCGATATCTTTGCAGACGCCGCAACGGTCCGTATAGTTCATCTTCAGGTTATGCAGCGTGTAACCTTCGCCTTTACCCATCGAGATGCCGGAGTAGCGGATGTTGTCGGCAACCCAGTGGGTGAGGACGGCGATCTTTTCCATCTCGGTCTTCTTGCCCCGGATCAGTTCGTCCACTTTCTTCTGGGCTTCGGGAATGGCGTCGAAGCTGCCGTAGTCTTCGTTCACCTTGTTAAACCAAAGGGATTTGTCCTGCCAGCGCGGGGTGGAGGACATCATCAGCTTGGGTGCGGCGTCGAAGAGGTCGACCATGTTCGGCTCGCGACGGGTAGGCATGATGTCTGTGCTGACGAAGGTATAGGCTTTCCGGCCGTCTTCGTAGCGCATGGAAGAGGTGCATTCACCCTGGTAGAACTGGAACTGCATCTCTTTTTCCATCGGGATGTTTACCTTATATACTTTGCGGACGGTCGGTTCGGTTGCCCAGAAGGGGACGATGTCGTAGAACTGTCCGCGCATGGGCGGGATGAAACGGGATTCGTCGTCGCCGGCATCCGCAAGCAGGGCGTAGGTGAAACCTTTCTTGTCGATCTGATAGTCGATGATGTCGCCCGGGTCGAGGCGGCCTACTTCCATCATGATCTGGCGGGCTCCCCAGTAAATGGCACGGGCGGGAGCGGCATAGTCCTGTTGTTGGGTGATGTCGAGATTGACCACGTCGCCGTTGGCTTTGTAGATCGTGACGCGGTGGAACTCGGCGTGTGCCGTCAACGGGTCGTAATCGTATTTGAGAATGCGGTTGGCGACGGCTCCGCGAGTGTTCATCACTTTGATGATTTTACAGACGGCGAATGAGCCGGAGCCGGTCGGCTGCACGGTCACGGCGGTACTGTCCAGCAGGCTTACACAGTCGTAGCCTGCATATAATTCCGGCTTCTGCAGAGTCGGATCGGGTGCAAACCGGCAACTCTCCTGGCTTGTCCGTATGTGGACGCAGCGCCTAAGAGAAGGGCGGATGCTAAGATAGATAGGTGCTTCATGTTTTATAGTGTTTATTAATTGTCCATTGTCAATTATCCATTGTCAATTGTATAGCCAACTTCCGGCAGGCGGCCCGGTCGATCTTTCCACTGCCTGTGAGGGGGATCGTTTCGACCTGCAGGACGTGTTTCGGGCGCTGGTATTTGGGTATTGTTTCAAGTGTATCGGCGAGGAACTTCCTCGCTGGCTCTGTTTCTTCGACCAGCAGGACGACCGCCTCTCCGAATTTCGGGTCCGGGACCGATGTGATTGCAAAGTTAGTAGAAATAACGGGACGCAAAGCCTCCTCGACGCTTTCTATCTGTATTTTTATGCCGCCGCTGTTGATGATGTTGTCTTTCCGCCCCAGGATGCAGAAACGGCTGTCCGGGAGGAGTTCGGCGACGTCGTTGGTGACGAGTGTTTCGTCTGTGACAAGCGGGGCGTTTATGACCAATGTGTTGTCTGCCGAGAGTAAGAGGCTGACAGAAGGGAATGGCGTATAATAAGGAGATGCATCCGGCCCGTTCAGCCTGCGGAGGGCGATGTGGGAAAGGGTTTCCGTCATCCCGTAGGTGGAATAGACCTGGTTGGGCAATGCCTGTATTTCCTTTTCCAGTTCGCGGTTGATGGAGCCGCCGCCTACGATCAGGATATCGGTGCGGCAGAGGCGTTCTCGCTCTTCCGGCACCTGTAGCGTATTATAGACTTGCAGCGGGATCATGGCGGCAAAGCGGAGTGGTGTCTCTACATCCTGCATCGGATGTCCGGAAGGTTCGCGCACCACCAGGTCGAGCCCGGCAACCAGTGAACGGACGACCATCATCTTACCCGCAATATACCGAAGGGGCATGCAAAGCAACGCCTTGTCGCCTTGCCGCAGTCCAAGGTAGTCACAGGTCAGGCGGGCGCTGTTTTCCATCTGCTCCTTGCGAACCGTGATCCGCTTGGGCGTACCCGTCGAGCCGGAAGTTTGCACTTCCAGCACGGGCGAGTCGTTATGCCATTCGGACAGGAACAGGTCGAGGTCGTCTCTGATCATTTGCTTTCGGGGATAAACCAGAGGCGGTTGTCCCGAAGCTCCAGTGGTGCGTCGATATTGTCGGTGAAAAGTGCCCCGGTGCCTAAGCCCTGTGGCAACGGGTTGTTGAACGTGGCACACCATTGTGCGATAGCGTTCAAGCCGATATTCGACTCCAGTGCGGAGGTAATCCACCAGCCGATCTGTTGCTCTTCCGCCTCCTTTAGCCATTCGCTGCCGCCATATAGGCCGCCGTGCAGGGAGGGTTTCAGGACGATGTATTGCGGACGGATGTAGGAGAGCAGTTCCTTCTTTTTCTCCGGCGTGTTACAGCCGATCAGCTCTTCATCGAGGGCGATCGGAATCGGTGAGGTGGCTGCTAACTGTGCCATATCGTCCCATTGTCCGGCACGGATCGGCTGCTCGATCGAGTGCAGGTCGAATTTGGCCAGGCGGTCCAGTTTCTCCATTGCCTCGTTGGGCGAGAAAGCACCATTGGCATCGACACGCAGCTCGATGTCGCGGGCGGAGAACTGTTCTCGGATGATACGCAGGATGTTCAGTTCCTTTTCGAAGTCGATCGCCCCGATCTTCAGTTTGATGCAACGGTAACCAGTCTCGATCTTCTCAGCCACCTGTTCCGTCATTTCTTTATAGCTCCCCATCCAGATCAGCCCGTTTATAGGAATACCCGTTTCACCCCGTGAGAAAGGCGTGTCCCACAAGGCAAAGCTATTCGCCTCGAATTGCAGTAAGGCTGTTTCCATTCCGAACAGGATCGAAGGATAGTTACGCAGTCCTTCGATGTCGATTTGGCCTGTATTGGTGAATTGCTGGCAGGCTTTTGCCAGCACCTCTTCGTATTCGGGAATATCGTCACAGCTAAGATTGGGCAGTGGAGCGCACTCTCCGCACCCCCAGCGTTCGGGAGCATCTTTGGAACTTAGCATCAGGAACCAGCTTTTCCGTGTCGTGTAAGTCCCGCGTGAAGTGCCTGCCGGTTTCTTGAAATGCAGATCTCTGGGGTAGACTTCTAATTTGTAGTGCATAATGTATTCGGCTTACGGAAATTTAGGATAATCCTCGAAGCGGGGACGGCGTTTTTCGAGGAAGGCTTTGCCGCCTTCCTGGGCTTCGTCGGTCATGTAATAGAGCATGGTGGCGTCGCCGGCAAGCTCCTGGATTCCGGCTTGCCCGTCCAGTTCGGCGTTGAGGCCGGCTTTGATCATGCGGAGGGCGAGCGGGCTGAGCAGCATCATCTCTTCGGCCCAGCCGACATATTCGTCTTCGAGCTTATCCAAGGGTACGACTTTGTTTACCAATCCCATGTCGAGTGCTTCCTGCGCATTGTATTTGCGGCAGAGGAACCAGATTTCGCGCGCCTTCTTCTGTCCGACGATACGGGCCAGGTAAGAAGAACCGAATCCGGCATCGAAGCTACCTACACGAGGTCCGGTCTGTCCGAAGATCGCGTTTTCAGAAGCGATCGTCAGGTCGCAGACTACGTGCAGCACATGGCCGCCTCCGATGGCAAAACCGTTTACCGCCGCAATCACCGGCTTCGGGATCGAGCGTATCTGCTTCTGCACATCGAGCACATTCAGGCGGGCTACGCCGTCTTTGCCGATATAACCGCCATGGCCTTTCACGTTCATATCACCTCCGGCACAGAAGGCTGTGTCGCCGGCGCCTGTTAGCACGATTACGTTAATATCGGGGCGTTCGCGGCAGATATACAAAGCATCGCTCATCTCCGTTGTCGTAGTCGGAGTGAAAGCGTTGCGATAGCGTTCGCGGTTGATAGTTATACGGGCAATCCCGTTGTAGAAATCGAATAGGATATCTTCATATTCTTTGATTGTTGTCCATTCTCTCATTACGAATTATGAATTATGAATTGTTTGCTTTTTGTTGTTTTAGTTGATGATAATACTCTTTGAGCAACCGTACATCTTCCGCCGCATCCGTGAATACCTCCATCAACATCGGTTGGCTGTAAGGTGTAGGCTGTGTGAAGGTTGTCATGACTTCCGTTAGTTCTTCGGCGTTGTGCACGGGGAAGTAGGCAAAGCCTCGTTCTTCGGCCCAACCTTTGGCGGAAGTCTTGTGCGTGGCCGTCACAAAGCGGTGTGTCTTGTCCTCCATCTTCAGACCGGGTAAGGCTTGGAATATTTCGCCCCCTCCGTTGTTGAGCAGGAGGATGCGCAGGTTACATCCGTAGTTGACGTTCCAGAGGGCATTCATGTCATAGAAGAAACTCAGGTCGCCGAGCACCACAAAGTTCAACTTGTCCGAGCAGACGGAGTAGCCGATGGCAGTCGAAAGCGATCCTTCGATACCACTTGTCCCGCGGTTGCAACAGACTTCGACCTCTTCCGGAAGCGCATAAAGCTGTGCATAACGTACGGTCGAACTGTTCCCCAAATGCAGCGCAGCTGGTGTGGGGAGCGACTTGATCAGCGCTCCGATAGCCGCCATCTCCGAATAGGCGAACTCCGGTTCCGGCAGGTTCCGGGTGTTGTTTTCCCAAACGCGCGGGAACTCCGTCGTCCGGTTCTCCAACAGGTAGGCGATCTTCTCGAGGAACTCGAACGGGTCCATCTCGATCACCGTCGTCAGCGAGCCGTAGAGGTCTGCCACTTCGCCGTCGAGCGAGACGTGCCAGTGTTCACGGGGCGGATGTTTGCGCAGGAATTGCTTGAGACGCTTCGACACGATATGTCCGCCATAGGTAATCACCAGATCCGGCACCATCTTCTCCTGCGTCTCCTCCGGCAAGGCGTAGAGGGCTGCGTCGAAGTTCTTTACCGGTATGCCCGGAACAGTCTTGTTTCCGGTATGTTCCGTCAGCCAGGCGAAATGCTTATAGAGCAGTTTGGAGATTTTCTTTTCGAAGAGATAGATTAGGCTCATCTGTCCGGCGATGATCATGCGGCGGTTGTAGTTGTTCAGCCGCTCGATCAGTCCGCCGTACTCACGGTCGTAGACATTCAGCCCCTGGTAGCGGGTGATGATGCGCACCTTGGGCAGCTCCTCTGCCGTGAAACGGAACAGGGGCTCGGAAACCGGTACATTGATGTGTACCGGTCCTTTCCCGTGATGGTTGAGTTCGAGCAAGGCTTCGTTGATCAGGCGGTTGCAATACCACTCGTCTTCGTCGGTATGTATCTCCGGCAGGTTGACGGATTTCTTGACCAGCGAGCCGAAAACACCCGGTTGCGGAAGCGTCTGCCCGTCCATCTGCCCGATCCACGCGCCGGGACGGTCAGCCGAGATCACGACCAGCGGCACTTGCTGGTAGAAAGCTTCCGACACAGCCGGATGGATGTTCAGCAGCGCACTGCCCGATGTACAACAGATGGCTGCCGGCTGTCCGCCATGTAACGCTAACCCGAGGGCAAAGAACGACGCACTCCGTTCGTCCGTCACCGGATAACAGGAGAAAAACGGATGGTTGGCAAGCGTGTGCACGATAGGCGAGTTGCGGCTACCGGGACACAAAACTATTTTCTTAATGTTATGCTCGATGAGCAGCGCTACGAGCTGCTGGATGTTTTTCTTGTCTGAATACATAAACTTATCTTAGCGCTTCCACATCTTCTGCATGAATAGGAATCTTCTTACCTAACAGGCGGGCCCCATTCTCTGTGATCAGATAGTCCTCTTCGTTGCGGATGCCGCCGAAGTCTTTGTAAGTAAACAGCTTTTCGTAGTTGATAAACTCTGTAAACTTGTTCTGGCTTCTCCACAAGTCCATCAGTTCAGGGATGAAATAGACACCCGGTTCGATCGTCAGGACAAAGCCCGGTTCGAGCTTGCGGCCCAGGCGTAAAGACTTGCGGCCGAACTCCGTGCTCTTGGGCTGGCCGTCATAGCCGACATATACTTCGCCTAAGTTTTCCATGTCGTGGACATCCAGTCCCATCATGTGGCCCAGTCCGCAAGGCATAAACATCGCATGGGCACCGGCTTTCACCGCTTCCATCGGGTCGCCCTTAACGAAGCCCAGGTCTTTGAGGCCTTCCATAATCACCTTGCAGGATAGTTCATAGACGTCGACGAAAGGAACGCCTGGACGCAAAGCTGCAACGGCTGCTTCATGAGATGCCACTTGGATATCGTAAATCTCGCGTTGGCGGGTAGTAAACTTGGAATCTGCCGGAATCGTGGACGACATATCGCCGGCATATCCCATTTCCGTTTCGGCACCGGCGTCAAGCAGCAGCATATCGCCGCTCTTGATCATATTACTGTGGTCATGGTTGTGCAACGTCTGTCCGTTGATCGTCGCAATGATCGGGAAGGAGAGCTCGTAGTTGTTAGCGTAAGCCACTTCCGCAACAGCGGCGGCCACTTCACATTCGCGGATACCCGGACGAACGGTACGCATGGCAGCTAAGTGCATGTCGGCAGTCACGATACATGCTTTCTCAATCTCGGCAATCTCTTCTTCGCTCTTATAATTACGCTGGTTGACAACGCCCATGATGAACGGAACGGATGGCTTTTCAGCTCCCGGAACAACGCCTAACCATTGGAACAGCTTGATTTGATGCTCGGCACGGTAAGTCGGCAGGTAATGAACCGGCTGGCCTTTCTGCTGTGCATTCTTCAGGTAAGCTTCGATCTCCTTGAACGGACGCACTTCAGTGATACCGGCCGCTTCGCTCTTCTCTTTCAGTGTCGGTTGCGTGCCCATCCATACGATCGCGTCGATGGTGAGCTCGTCTCCGAAGATAATCTCGCGGTTGTTGTCTATATCGATAATGGCGGACAGCCCGGCGTAGGGGAGTCCGAAGAAATACAGAAAAGTGGAGTCCTGGCGGAAGTGATATGTGTTATCGGCATAATTCATACCGGACTCGTCGTTACCCAGAAACAACAGCAGGCCGGAACCTATCGTTTGTTTCAATTTAGCCCTGCGGGCGATATAAGTTTCTTTTGCAAACATGATATTATAAATTTGGTTTAATGCTACCAAAGATAGGCATAAATTGTCATCCCTACCTAACAGGGTCCTATTATTTTTACAGGCGTCCCTGCTTCTATCTAAAAATTCCTTAAATAGTTTCAAGGTGTCCCTACCTTTGAAACTAAAGTTTCATGCCGGGGAAACTTTAGTTCCATCGGGAAGAAACTTTAGTTCCCTGCCGTGAAACTTTTCACGGATGCCGAGCCGTTTTTTTACTTGACCGGATAGATTGTCGACCGGTTGATATAAGTCAGGGCGGCGCCTATAGCTGTCCGGTATTCCGAATACTTGGGGATCAGGAAACGGACGCCGTACATTTTTTCCATCTTCGGAAAGACCTCCTTGCATTGGGGCAGTTGCGTCAGGTTGCCGATCAGCACGAAGTCTTTGATCGAACTGTTCAGAGACGCTAAGAAGGCTGCCTGGCCGATGGATTGCAGGACCATGTGGATAATGCCGGATGCGATGTCTTCGGGCGACGCATTGCCGTCCGCCTTTCCGAAGTTGGAAGCCGTGGCATCCAGCGGCAGGTCCGGCAGTGGCCTGTTGCAGATGTCCTGTATCTGGAGGTCGATGTTGGTCAGCGTCCCCTTTTGCGCCATTTCGGCAATCAGATGAATGTCTTGTGTCTTCAGGAGCAGGCGCGACAAGCCCAGCAGGGTTCCGCCTCCGACACCGAGTCCGCCGATATGCCGGATCTGCTGTCCTTCCACCTTCACGAAGGAAGTGCCGGTGCCCATGCTCACCACGATCAGGTTTTCCTGCGGGATGGCGTATCGGGCGCCGAGGCCGTTCGCCATAAACTCGTCGGCCTTGGCTGTCGGCAGGCCGTATAGCGGTTGGTCTATATAGGCGCTTCCCACGCCGGTCAGCATCACCATTTCTATTTCGGACAGCGTGATCCCGTTGTCGTAGATGTATTTGCCGAATGCGCCGAACAGTGACGTGACCGGATCGGTCGCCTTGACGAACATAGGCGATTTAATAGCCTCGTTTTCTATCCCGACGATCTTAGTCGTGCTGCCTCCCACATCAATACCGATTACTACACCCATATTATTACGAATTTAATGTAAAGTTTCTGCTTCTTTTCGCTTGCAAAGTTATAACTATTTCTTACATTGTCCCGGCAAATATAACCTTTATATAGTATGAAGATACGGCAGATAAAAGCACTTACCGACGCGACAGTCGTCTGTGGAGGCGACCGGGAGGATTATGAGGTGCAATGCGCTTTCGCCAGCGATTTGATGAGTGACGTCCTGACGACGGACTGTAGCGACGTGCTTCTCGTCACCGGTTTGTGCAATACGCAGACGATACGGACGGCAGAGATGGCGGATATTCCCTGCATCCTGTTCGTGCGGGGAAAGAAGATCACACCGGACATGCTGCAACTGGCGGCGGAGAACGATATGATCCTGATGGAGACGGACCATTCCATGTACCACGCAGTGGGTGAACTGTATAGTCGCGGTCTTCTGCCGGTCTATTAAAACGAAGGAGGTGCGGATATGCAATTCAGATTTGAACTGGAAGGAGGAAACTTCTCGAAAGCCGGCTATGCTTCAAGCCAGATAAAGAAAGTGTTGAAGCAATTGTCTGTCGACCCGCGCGTGATCAAACGGGTGGTGGTCGCCTTGTACGAAGCCGAAGTCAACGTGGTGGCCCACGCCTGGCGCGGGACGGTGCAGGCGGATATCGATGCAGACAAGATCGGCCTCCTGTTGCAGGACGAAGGGCCCGGCATCCCCGATATCGACCAGGCGATGCAGGAAGGCTATTCCACGGCGTCGCCCGCCGTACGTGAAATGGGATTCGGTGCCGGAATGGGACTGCCCAATATGAAGAAGAATGTAGACGAGTTAACGATAGAAAGCAAAGTAGGGAAAGGCACGACCGTTCGTATGCTGACCTATTTCGCCATGAAAAACAACTAAGCCATGGAAGAGACAAAGTTTTATCACGCATTAAAGATAGAGGAGGAGCGCTGCGTTGGCTGCACCCACTGCATGACAAAGTGCCCGACGGGAGCCGTCCGCATCCGCGACGGGAAAGCCTCCATCCGCAAGGATTGGTGTGTGGACTGCGGCGAATGCCTGAAAGCCTGTCCGACGGAAGCGATCTACGTGGAGCAGGACGACTTTCAGAAGATATTCGATTACAAAGCCCGTGTCGTACTGGTCCCGACGGTCTTTATCGGGCAGTTCTCCAAGTATAAGACAGAGGAGGAAATCTTCAGTGCGCTCTACGAGTTAGGCTTTACGCACGTCTATCAGGTCGAGTTTACGGCGGATATGATCCACCGCGAGATGCTCCGGCAGATGGAGCAGGCGGAGGAAAAGCCCGTGATCAGCTCTTTCTGTCCGGCTATCGTCCGGCTGATACAGGTGCGCTTCCCGGCGTTGGTCGATAATATCCTGCTGGTCAAGTCGCCGGTCAACGCGACGGCCACTTATTATCATAAGGTATTGGAAGAAGACGGCTTCCTCTCCGACGAGATCGGTATCTTCTACGTGACGCCCTGTGCCGCGAAGATCGCTGCGTTGAAAGGGGCGGAAGGCTATTCGTCCACGATCAAAGGCGTGATCAATATGGACACCCTATATAATAAGGTATATCATATCCTGAAGAACCGCCCGAAAGACTATAAGCCGGAATGCGTCCTCCCGCCGGCATTGACCAAGAAGGAAATGCGTTGGAGCCAGACCGGGGGCGAAGCCAAACAATTCTCCGGCCGCTGCCTGGCGATCGACGAGATTCATAACGTCATCGAATTTCTGGAACGGATGGAGACGACGACCGAAGTGCGCAACGTGGACTTCCTCGAACTTCGCGCCTGCGACCGTAGTTGTGCCGGCGGCGTGCTGGCCGTGGCCAACCGTTTCCTGACGGCCGAGCGGGTTATGAAGCGTTCGATGAAGCGCGACAAGGCGCCGCTGATCTATTCCGACCGGATAGAGGCGTTGGCTTACCTGAAGCAACACATCACGATCCGACCGCTCGAACCTAACCCGAAGTTGAAGTTTGAAGGCAATATCGAGGAAGTATTGAGCAAGATGGAGCAGGTGCGCAAGCTGATGTGTTACCTGCCGGGCATCGACTGCGGCGCCTGCGGTTCGCCTAACTGCCAGGCGTTGGCAGAGGACATTGTTCGCCATGAAGCCCAGTTCAGCAGTTGTGTCTTCATGCAGCGCAACATGGAAAAGCACGGGAAGTTGGATAAGGAACATGCCTTCCGCCTGATCGAAAAGACCTGGGGGAAGGATCGTCTGAATAAAGATTGTTATAAGAAAGGAGCTAAATATGAAGGTCAGTGATTTAGTACGTGAGTTGGGGTTGACGGTGTTTTGCGGCGAGGCCGGGTTAGCTGCGGAGATATCCGGCGGCTACACCAGCGATCTGCTGAGTGATGTAATGGGACATATGGAGGAAGGGATGCTCTGGATTACGATGCAGACCCACCAGAATATCCTGGCTGTCGCCACGCTGAAAGATGCCGCCGCCGTCCTGATTGTAAACGGGGCCGTGCCGGACGAAGAGACGTTGGCAAAAGGGAAAGAAGAGGATGTCCCGTTGTTGGGGACTACGCTTTCTGCATTCGAGGCAAACGGCAGAATCTATCAACTGTTGCACAAGGCATGAACGAATACCGGGTAGACTTGCATATCCATACCTGCCTTTCGCCCTGTGGAAGCTTAGAGATGAGTCCGGAGCTGATTGTGGACACCGCCCTTGCGCAGGGCCTGGACGCAATCGCCATCACGGACCATAACAGCACGCTGCAATGTCCCGCCATCCAGGCGTTGGGAAAGGAGAGGGGATTGACGGTCTTTGCCGGAGCCGAAGTCACCACCCGCGAGGAGGCGCATTGCGTCGCCCTCTTCGCCGATGATGAGGCCCGTGCCGCCTTCCAGGAATATCTCGACGCCCACCTGCCGCCCGTCCCGAACGATCCCGAACGCTTTGGCGACCAAGTCTGGGTGAACAGCCAGGGCGAGATACTTGGCGAAGCCCCCTATCTGCTCATTTCCGCTCTCGACCAGCGTGTGGAACAGATTGCGGCGGAGGTCCGGCGGCTGGACGGGCTGTTCGTTGCGGCGCATGTGGAACGCCCTTCGTTCAGCCTGATCAGTCAGTTGGGGTTTATCGATCCTTCCTTGCCGCTGGATGCCATCGAGTATAACGACCGGGGGCGATACGAACAGCTTGCCGCCCTTCATACATATCTCGGCCGCTATGTCCGCTACGCCGCCTCCGATGCGCATTACCCCGGGCAGATCGGCACAAAATACGCCCTGCTGAAAGCCGATGCGCTCACCTTCCGGCATCTGGCAATGGCTTTCCGTGGGGAAAACGGCCACACGATTCAGACAGCATGAATAATCTATCTTTCCATATCACCGATATTACCGCGAACAGCATCCGGGCGAACGCTTCGGAAGTACAATTATATATATATGTAGGAAACGGCGAGATCATTATCCGCATCACCGACAACGGCTGCGGGATGGACCGCGAGACATTAGCCCGCGTCACCAACCCGTTCTACACCACGCGGACGACGCGTAAAGTGGGCCTCGGCATCCCTTTCCTGATCCAGAACGCCGAGCAGACGGGCGGCTCTGTCACGATCACTTCCGAGCCGGGAAAGGGGACGGAGGTAACGGCCCGTTTCCGTTCGGACAATATCGACTGTCCGCCCTGGGGCGACCTGCCGGGGACAGTTGCGATGCTGATTACGGGCAATCCGACGGTCAAC
This sequence comes from Parabacteroides sp. AF48-14, assembly GCF_003477465.1. NCBI lineage: Bacteria > Pseudomonadati > Bacteroidota > Bacteroidia > Bacteroidales > Tannerellaceae > Parabacteroides > Parabacteroides sp. AF48-14. The sequence goes on along the minus strand of NZ_QUDI01000026.1, from coordinate 25,339 downwards.
GTCTCTTTCGAATATCAGTCGGACGATGCGGACTTCTCCGTCAGCACCGGTGAGATCATGGAAATCCTGGACGGCATTCCGCTTAGCCACCCGAAAGTAATGTTGCTTATAAAGGAAATGATAAAGGAGAATATCGGGGGCTGAACTAATCGGGTACGATTACTTAGAAGCAATCGGGTGCGATTAGTGGTAAGTAATCGGATGCGATTAGTTAGGTGTAATCGGGTACGATTACTTGGGAGCAATACGGATCTCTTATTTTCCCTTCGTTTTGCCCAAGTAATAGTGGTAACGTTCCATCACCTCGCGCACATAATTGAAGGTTTCCGAGCCACGCAGGTAACCGTGCTTGCAGACCGGATCATTGTAGTATTCCGGATCGTTCTTCAGGCGGATATATTCGGCCACGTTGTCATCCCAGACATATGGATTCTTGCCATACTTCTCTGCCAACCGCTGTGCGTCGTAGATATGCCCGATGCCGGCATTGTAGGAAGCCAACGTAAACTTGATCTTCTCGACCGGGTCTGTCACCTTCCCGAAACCCTGGCGGAAGCGGCGCAGGCAATCCACACCCGTACGGATGCCCGTATCCGGCTCTTTCAGTTCATGAGGCGTTACGCCTAATGCCTTGGCCGTGTTCGGCATAATCCCCATCAATCCCTCTGCGCCGGCCCATGAGACGACATCCGGATTGAAACGGGATTCCTGGTAACCGATGGAGGCCAACAACTGCCAGTCCCAACCGATGTTCTTGGCATGTTTGCGGAAGAGGTCGTCGTAAGGGGAGATATGGCCGTTCTTGACCTCCGGCAGTTCGGCTGTGATGGGTTGTTTGCTGAGTTCGAAGTAGCGTTTGATCAATGCCTTGTAGACATGTGTCCCCGCCTTGTCGGACGCCCAGTCGTCGATCGCCTTAGCCAGTTTGGGACTGCTTTTGCGAACTACCCACGAAGAGCGTTGCAGGAAACTGATCTTTAAGGAGACGTTCAGGTTCCAGAAATAGGTCTTGTTCAGGCGGGCAATATTCTCGTCGCTCACGGTGTAGGGGATTTCTCCCTGTGAAACCATACTGATGAGGTCTTCCGTTGTCACCGTATCGGCAGTTACTTCGTGGATATGAATACCGCCGCCCAATTCCTCATCCAGATTCTTCAGCCGTTCGTAATAACGAGTGCCCGGCTTTACGTAGACCTCTTTTCCAAGCAATTCCGTTACGTCGGTAATCACCTTGTCGCCTTTGATGGCACGCTGGATAAGCACCTGGCTGTCCTGTTCCTCCCGGCCACAGTAGATCACCTGGTCTTTCAGCTGGTTACTGATCTGGATCGGATAAGCCACGACGTCGGCTTCGCCTGCTTCCAGCATCTCGATCAGCCGCGCCGGGCTTTCGGCTACTTTCATATTCAGCTTCAATCCTTCCGAGCGGGCAAAGTCCTTGATCAGTTCGTATTCGTAACCCATCGGTTGCATCTTGTACTGGAAATAGGAGGTCGAACTGTAGAGCGTGACGGCGGTTATCTCGCCCTGCGCCTTGAGTTGCGGCAGGTCGATCGTAACATCATCCTCCTGCCTCTCTTGCTGCCCGGCACGATTACAGCCCGACAGCAACAGCGTCGCAAAAAACAGAAGGACAACCTTATTCATTTCTTTCTTACTTATTAATTCTTACTTTTTAATTTCTCCAACAGCACAACATTCTCCACATGATGCGTATGTGGGAACATATCCACCGGCTGAACCTTCTTGACAGCATATTTCACGCTGAGCAGGCTCAGGTCGCGTGCCTGTGTCGCCGGGTTGCAGCTTACGTAGACGATACGTTCCGGTTCGGCAAAGAGGATCGTGTTGATCACGTCGTCATGCATACCGGCACGGGGCGGGTCTGTGATAATAACATCCGGACGGCCGTGTTGGTTGATGAAGTCCTGTGTCAGGATATCCTTCATATCACCGGCATAGAACAATGTATTCTCGATCTTATTCAGTGCCGAATTAACCTTGGCGTCTTCAATCGCTTCGGGCACGTATTCGATGCCGATCACTTTCTTTGCCTGGCGGGAGACGAAGTTGGCGATTGTTCCGGTTCCGGTGTAGAGGTCGTAAACCATCTCATTGCCGGTCAATCCGGCAAACTCGCGTGCAACTTTATACAGCTCGTAAGCCTGCTCGCTGTTGGTCTGGTAGAATGATTTCGGGCCGACCTTGAACTGAAGTCCCTCCATCTCTTCAATGATATGATCCTTTCCACGAAAGACAATTACTTCCTGGTCGGTAATCGTATCGTTGCATTTTTCATTGATCACATACATCAACGAAGTGATCTCCGGGAATTGCTCGGCCACGTAGGAGAGGAGCGCTTCACGGCGTTCCGTATCCTCGTAGAAGAATACCAGCACGACCATCAGGTCGCCCGTCGAAGCAGTGCGGATCATCAGCGTACGGACAAACCCCTCCTGGTTGCGGAGGTCGAAGAACGGATAGCCCTCGTGCGTCAGACAGTAATCTTTGACAGCCAAACGGATGCGGTTGGAAATCTCATTCTGTAGCCAGCACTTGTGAATATCGAGCACCTTATCGAACATACCGGGAATGTGGAATCCGACGGCATTCATACAATCGAACTTGGCGCCGGTTTTCACCTCTTCTTCCGTCAGCCATTTCTTGTTGGAGAAGGTAAATTCGAGTTTGTTGCGGTAGAAGGTCGTATGTTTGGAACCCTTGATCGGAAGGACTTCTTCCATCTCGATCTTGCCGATGCGCGTCAGGTTGTCGATTACCTGTTTGTGTTTATAACGTATCTGTTCCTCATACGGAAGGTGTTGCCATTTACAGCCGCCGCATACACCGAAATGTTCGCAGAACGGCACTGCCCGTTGGGGGGAATATTCATGGAAATGCATCGCTTTTCCTTCTGCGTAACTATGTTTCTTGCGTGTCAATTGTATGTCAATGACGTCTCCGGGTGCGACGAAAGGTACAAATACCACCATGTCGTTAACCCTCGCGATAGCCTTTCCTTCTGCGGCTACATCTGTTATCGTTACCTTTTCTAATAAAGGCAACTGTTTCTTATTTCTTGCCAAGATGATTAATTATTAGTTTGGCGCAAAGATAAAGATAAAAAATGAAAGAAAACGGCTCTCGTGACTTATGCCGGTTGCTGCCGTTCTGTTTTTTTCCGGTTGTCGAATATATCCGTCATGTGTTCCAATGCCCATCCGACAAGATTTTCGATGTGAGGCATCAGGGTTTTGCCTGTTTCCGTCAGCTGGTATTCTACGCGGGGAGGCACTTCGGCATAGACTGTCCTCGAAACAAGTCCGTCGGTCTCCAATGTCCGCAGCGTTACGGTCAGCATACGCTGAGAGATGTCGGAGATTGTCTTTTGGATATCGCTGAAACGCATTGTCCCATTCGTGTTCAGCGTGATCATGACAAGCATCGACCACTTGTCGCCGAGCCTGCACAAGATGTCCCGGATGGGACAAGTTCCGGTAGGATGAAAATCTTTCATATTTTTCTTGTATGTAGTGTCTTGTATATCAACAATGGTTACATCGATGTAAGTAGCTTATTCAGAGGTGCCTTCTTGTTTTACCGAATCAGACTACTTATCTTTGCTGTACAAAAGTAATAAAGTTACGAAAAAGAACTATTGTATCACTAAAATTATTATTATCATGGCAAAGAAAGTAGCTGTTTTGGCAGTGAATCCGGTAAACGGATTTGGTTTATTCCAGTATCTGGAAGCGTTTTTTGAAAATGGTATATCTTACAAAGTGTTTGCAGTCAGCAACACAAAGGAGATCAAAACCAACTCGGGTATCACCTTGTTTGCAGACGATGTCATTGCAAACCTGAAAGGACATGAAGATGAGTTTGATACAATGGTCTTTTCCTGTGGCGATGCGATCCCGCAGTTTGCACAATATGCTGGTGAGGCTTACAACCAGGATTTGATGGCTGTCATTGCTGCATTCGGTCAGAAAGGTAAAATCATGATTGGACATTGTGCGGCTGCCATGCTTTTTGATATGGCAGGTGCTGTTGATGGGAAGACCGTTGCTGTTCATCCGCTTGCAAAGCCGGCAATCCGGAAAGGAAAGGCGACAGACAATAAATCGGAAATAGATGGAAACATTTATACAGCCCAAGACGAAAACAGTGTCTGGACGATGATGCCACAAGTGCTTGCAGCTCTGAAATAAGAATGGAATTACTGTGAAAAAAGGACGATACTACTCGAGTTATCTATGTTTAGTATCGTCCTTGTTCTATGTTTATTCAATATTCTTTTTCTTTCTTCTTGAAGGTACATCCGGGATGTTTTCCCGAACGAAACGTTTGAAGCCGCTCAAAGATACTTTATAGTAGTCAGCCAGTTCGGCGTATGTAGCATTTTCTTCTTTCAGTTCTCTTTCAATCCGGCTTTTCTGGGAGAGAAGAAATTCTGTTTTGGGGCTTCCCAATGGGCGTCCTAATTTTGTTCCGCTGTTTTTGCTGGCCGTCAATGCTTCTTTTGTCCGGGCGGAGATAAGTTTGCTTTCTATTTCGGAGACAAGCCCGAATGTAAAGGCAAGCGTTTTGCTGTCTACGTTATCTTCAAACGAATATCCTTCCTTGATGCAGTAAAGCGTTACTTTTTTCTCTATACATAATAATATTAAATGCATTATCTCCATCAATTTCCGGCTAAGGCGAGTGACGTCGGAAACAATGAGGATATCTCCTTCCTGCAGATTTTTTATTACGTCTTCGAGCTTGTTTTTCCCCTTCGGAGATTTTTAGCATCTTTCAACCACTTATCAATCTTAATTTTTTTTGCTTTAGCAAATTGTTCGATTGCATTTTTTTGACTCTCTGTTTGTTGTTTATTAGAATATGTACGTATATAAGCGATTGTCATATTTCTTAATTATTAAATTTTTGTTTTACCTTATGGTATATAACAGATTGGTTTGTAATATGTTCATTCTAAAATTAATAAAGGTGGTATACATGTTGCTGTAATCATCTCCTATTCTGTTGCGAATGTACGCAAATAAAAAAGACAATGAAATATTTGGTAGTTAAAAATAAATACGTACCTTTGCACCGCAATCGAAAATAAAGGGGTTGCAAAAAACGGGGTGTAGCGCAGTCCGGTTAGCGCACCTGCTTTGGGAGCAGGGGGTCCCAAGTTCGAATCTTGGTACCCCGACACAAAAAGCGAGCTGATATAATTTATATCAGCTCGCTTTTTGTATATAATCGCTTTCTTCTATTGTATGTCACAACCGTATTCTTTTCATGTCACGGCTGTCTACCTTCTATGTTACAGTTGGATTTCTTTTGTTTTACAGCTGTGACATGAATAGCGGAGAAGTGCATAGGTACAAGGCATTCCGTATGAGACACTCCGTTCGCCGGGTTATCCGTTCCTCTACGGCACAACTAACCCGTGAGGATGCTGCTGGTAATCCGAATGCCTATTGGGGAACTTTCAGGCTGCGCAGGTCGCTGCCCGATACGTTCTGGAATACGCTTAGACCGAATTCCGGGATAACGGCCATCACATGGTCGAACACGTCGGCCTGAATGCCTTCGTACAAGACCCACTCTTTTATGGAAGAGAAGAAATACAGTTCGATGGGAATACCTGTTTCGGTCGGTTGCAACTGGCGGACCATGCAGGTCAGTTCTTTGCTTACTGCGGGCAGGCTTCTCAAGTAGTTTACCAGATAGGCCCGGAAGACGCCGATATTGGTCTGCCTCCGTCCGTTGATCAGGATGGAAGCATCGATATGGTGCTCTTCGTTGTATGCTTTCAGCTCTTTTTCCTTTTCATCGATATAGTCTGTCAGCAAAGATATCTTGCGGAATTTAGACAGCATCTCCGGGGTACAGAAACAAACACTGTTCATGTCGATATTGATGGAGCGCTTGATCCGTCGTCCGGGAGATTCGGACATGCCGCGCCAGTTCTGGAAGGCGTCGCTCACCAAGGCATAGGGCGGGATAGTCGTGATGGTGTTGTCGAAATTCTTTACTTTGACGGCATTAAGCGTCACTTCGATAACTGTTCCGTCCGCACCGTATTTAGCCATTGTGATCCAGTCGCCCGGACGGAGCATGTCGTTGGCCGATAGTTGTATGCCGGCAACGAATCCCAGGATCGTGTCTTTGAATACCAACATCAGGATGGCTGCCGAAGCGCCTAATCCGGCAAATAGCGTCGTGGGTGATTTCCCGATCAGGATGCTGATAATCAGTATAAAGCCGATAAAGAAGACTGCCACCTGCAACAGTTGGATGAATCCTTTCAGCGGTTTGTTCTTGAGGGATTCTTTCCGGTTGTATATCTCGTGTACGACATTCAGGGACGCGTTGATGAAGCGCAGGGAAACGGCAATAATATAAATCTGGCATATCATTTGCAGGATTCCCAGAAGCTTGGGCGTTTCGTCAGGCGGGAAAGCCAACGGCAACAGCGCATATACCAGTATGGCCGGTATCATGTGCATCAGCTTGTTGATGATCTTGCGCTCAACGATCAGGTCGTCCCACTGGTTACGTGTCCTTTTCGCCAGACGTTTGAACATATTCAGAAAGATGTAACGGCAGATATAGTCGATAGCTACTGTTGCCAGGATTATGAGCAGAAGGATGATCAGGTTGTCTATCTCGGTTGCCGAACTGCTGATGATACCCCATTCAATCAAATGACTGTTAACCCATTCTTGTATTGCGTGCATAAATAAATTATTATTGTTTGGTCTACAAAGCTACAAAAATTCAGCATTATTCCGAATACTGGTAAACTTTCAACTCGAACTTAGGGACCATCGCGAAGAAATGGTCGAATATGTCCGACTGGATGCGTTCGTATTCTTTCCATACTTTATTGCGGGAAAAGAAATAGATTTGGATCGGGACGCCGTACTCGGTCGACTGCAACTGGCTGATGATTAAATCCAGATCGGTATTGACAACCGGAAGGCTGGTCAGATATTTTTCCACATAGACGCGGAACACTTGTGAGTTGGTGGGCACGACGCCTTCATCCGGCTTATAATCGGCAAGCAGCGGGATCTCTTTGCGGAAAGTGTCCAGCATTTCCGGCGTGCAGAACTTGATGGTGTTCAGATCGAGATAGATGGATTTCATCACACGGCGGCCTCCCGATTCGGTCATTCCCCGCCAGTTTTGGAAGGAACCGTTGACGAGCGTATAGGGGGGGATGGTGGAGATCGTATTGTCGAAGTTCTGGATCTTGACCGTGTTCAATGTGATCTCCTGTACGATGCCGTTCGCATTGGAACCGGGCACCGTGATCCAGTCGCCTGGCCGGAGCATATCATTGGCGGAAAGTTGGATGCCCGCCACAAACCCCAGGATCGAGTCTTTGAATACCAACATCAGGATGGCTGCCGAAGCACCTAAGCCGGCAAGCAGGGTAGCCGGCGATTTGCCGATCAGGACACTGATCATAACGATTCCCCCGATGAAAAAGACCAGTACCTGCAAGACCTGCATGAAGCCTTTTATCGGGCGGTTCTTGCTGACGGGCCGCAGGTTGTACATGTCCAGGAAGACAAGGATGAAACCGTTGATCGCCAGCAACAGGGCGAACACGATATAGACCGCGCATATTTTCTGGGATAACAACAGGAGTCCTTTCCCCTTGATAAAGGCGAGCGGGAGCAGGGCATAGACCAAAATGCCCGGTATCGTATGGACCAGGTAGTGGACGACCTTCCGTTTGATAAGAAGCGTGTCCCATTGGTAATGCGTGTGTTGCGCCAGTTTCTTCATGCTGCCGACAAAGATGGCCTGGCATAGATAGTCCACTCCGACTGCCAGCATGACCAACAGTACGGCAATAATTATCTCATCGAATGTATTTGCAACTTTGGGATCTATTCCCCAACCGGTCAGGATGCCATTCATCCAGCTGCCTAAGTTTATCATATCGTATCTGCTTTATAGGGATAACAATTAATTATCCTTTTGGTTTATCCTCAATTCCTACTATCGTTGGTTCTCATTAAAATTATTATCTTTGTCAATTATATTGCAAATATATAACATGACCGTGAAACTAAAAGTATTGATGATGGTATTCGCATGTTGTTCTTATCAATTGCGGGCAGAGGACCTGAACGCTCTCAAAGTAAAAGAATATAAACTGGAAAACGGATTGACCGTTTGGCTGAATGAAGACCACAGCCAACCGAAAGTCTTTGGTGCCGTTGTGGTAAAGGCAGGCGCGAAAGATTGTCCGGATACGGGCATCGCCCACTATTTCGAGCATATGATGTTTAAGGGGACAGACCGTATCGGGACGCTCGACTACGGAGCCGAGAAAGTCTTGCTGGATTCCATTGCCATGAAATATGACGAACTGGCGCTTACCGAAGACCCTTCGTCTCGCATTCGCCTCCAGAAGGAAATCAACGAGCTGAGTATCCGTTCATCCGAATATGTGATACCCAACGAGTTCAACCGGCTGATCAGCCGCTTTGGCGGTTCCGGCCTGAATGCCGCTACCTCATACGATGCCACCATTTATTTCAATACCTTTTCCCCGCAATATATGGCCCAGTGGGCGGAGATCAACAGCGAACGGCTGATTAATCCCGTCTTCCGTCTTTTCCAGAGCGAGTTGGAAACGGTGTATGAGGAGAAGAATATGTATGGCGACTTTATCGGCGGCCAGGTGATGGACACGCTCTTGTCACGCTATTTCAGTCCGCATCCGTACGCCTATCCGATTATCGGGAGCACGAAGAACCTGAAAAACCCGCGGTTGACGGAGATGCGCAAGTTTTTCGAGGACTATTACGTCGCCTCCAATATGGCCCTGATCCTTAGCGGCGACTTCGATACGGAGCAGGTCATGCCGGTGTTGGAGAAGACTTTTTCACGTATCCGTCGCGGACAGGTACCGAAGCAGGATAAAGTGATGCTGCCCCCGTTTAACGGGCGGGAGAAGATGAAAGTGAAGTTCCCGATCCCGTTTATCAAGCGATGGGGCTGGGGTTCCGGGGCGTTTCGGCCAACCATGAAGACCAGGTCGCGCTGAATATTGCGGTCAACCTGTTGAACAATGCCAACGGGACAGGCTATTTAGACAAACTGATGGTGGAACACAAGCTGATGGGAGCTATCGCGATCAACGAGAGCATGAACGAGGCAGGGATTCTGGCGGTTGCCATCATGCCCAAATTGCTTGTCCAGTCTTATAGTTCTGCCGAGAAGATGGTCTGGCATGAGATCGACCGCGTGAAAGAGGGCGATTTCAGCGATGAAGTGTTCAACAGCCTGAAGCTCGAACAGAAACGGCAGTATGCTTCCGCCTTGGAGAATATCGATTCGCGTGCAACGGTCATGATGAATCTTTTCTCGCAAGGGAAGAGTTGGGATGATTATCTGAACGAAGTGGCGCGGATCGAGTCGATCACGAAAGAAGATGTCGTGCGTGTCGCTCAAAAATACTTTAGCGATAACTATTTGTGTGTGACTAAGAGCACCGGGAAATACCCGAAGGACAACCTGCCGAAGCCCTCCTTCGCTCCGGTCGTTCCCCGCCATGCGGATGCCTCGTCTTCCTATGCCAAGCAGTTGGAGCAGTTGCCGGCGCAATCCGTGACTCCGCGTTTTATCGATTTCAAGAAGGATGTGCAGACGTTGGAGCTTACCCCTTTAGTGACGCTCTATGCAACCCCCAATCCGCTGAACGATATCTTTACTTTTAATATCACCTATCGGATCGGCGCTTTGGAACAACCGGCCCTGATGCAACTCGCCAACTATTTGCAATTCTTGGGGACGGAGTCGATGCCGTTTGAACAGTTCCGTACCCGCTTGCAGTCGATCGGGAGTACGCTTGCTTTCGATGCGACGGCGGATGCTTTTACGATGAAAGTGACCGGTTTCGACAACCATATAGACGAGACAATGGAGCTGGTGGGCGATTTTATCCGCCATGCCAAAGCAGACGATAAGAAGATGCGCCAGATCGTGGACGATGCAAAGGTGACGGAAAAAGCCTTTTTCAAATCGAGCGATAATGTCGCGGCAGCTTTGTTGGAGCAGGTTAAGTATGGCGACCAGTCGCGCTACCTGCGCAAACTGCCGCTTTCGCAGATCAAGAAGCTGAAAGGGAAAGACCTGCTGGCCGTCTATGACCAGGTCCGGAATGTACAGTGCGACTTGCATTACTGCGGTACGCTGTCTCCCGAAAAGGTGGTGGAGACAGTCCGGCGGCATATCCCGCTGGAACGGGCTACGGTAGCCTCCAAATCACCTTACCGGCGCGAGCTGCGGGAATACGACAAGCCGACGGTATTCTTTATCAATATGCCGGATATGACGCAGAGCATCGTCTATAGCTATGTAAAGGGCGATCCTGTCGATGACACGGCTTCCCGTCATGCCTCCCGTCTTTTCTCCGTCTATTTCGGTGGCGATATGTCATCATTGATGTTCCAGGAGATAAGGGAGTTCCGTTCGTTTGCCTACCGGACGAACGGGCGCTACCAGTTGCCGAGCCATGCACATAAGGGTGCAGCCGGAAGCTTTACGGCGATGCTTTCCACACAGGGCGACAAGACGCTGGATGCGCTGGGCGTACTGGATTCGCTGATCCGCGAGATGCCTCTGAAACCGGAACGGGTGGATGCAATCCGGCAGGCATTGGTCAACCAGACCAATAATGAATACCCTGCTTTCCGTAACTTATCCGAGAAAGTGGCCGCTTTCAGGATGGAAGGTTTCGAGCAAGACCCCGGCGAAGCCTTTTTGCAGGATGTCGCCAAAATGGACATGCAGGATATTTCCCGCTTCTACCGGGAGCAGGTCAGCGGCCGTCCGGTGGTCTACGTGATCGCCGGGAATGAGAAACGTATCGACATGAAGAAACTGGCTGCATTCGGTACGATCGTTAAAGTAAAAAAGAAAGACATATATAGATAATGTATAGTAAAGACGAACTCAAAAACCTGAAACTTGAATTTTGGGAAAGTTTCGCCTCGTTCTGTGAAGTACAACCCTATTTGAGAGGACGTAAGAAGGTCTGGACCTTGTACGATACGAAAGTCAGAGGAGTCGAACTTAAATTCGACGCCAACCGTGAAGGCGCATTTGTCATTTTGGAAGTAAACCACCGGAGCGAGGAAGCCCGGTTGGAGATGTTCGAACGCTTGACGTGGTATAAGGAAACGCTGGAAACGGATTTCCCGGAGGGGTTGATATGGGATATATGTTTTGTGCGCGACACAGGCAAACAGGTCGCCCGCATCTACACGGCAAAGTTAGGAATCGACTTCCATCGCCGCCAGGATTGGGGCGAGTTCTTCGGGTTTATGGCAAGCCAGATGTACCTGTTGGAACGCAACTTCATGTCTATCGCTGAATATTTACGGGAATAAGTAGCCCTGTTCCCGCGCTTGACGCGGGATCGCAAAAGAACTGTCGGTATGAAATATCGGATCAAGCCTGTTCCTATGCGTTCCCGCGTCAAGCGCGGGAACGGGATAGTACATAACTTCTTATTAAGGCAATAATTTACCATATTATGAAGATAAATAATATCAAACAACTCATAGCTGTGGCTGCTATCGGTTTATTGACAGCTTGCGGAAGCCCCGCGCCGGATGCCGTGCTGTTGCAACCGGGTGTCAGTCGTGAGTTGGCGCAGTACAGGAAAGAACATTTCGGGGATGTTCGCTATCATCTCTTCTTCTCGATCCCCGAATCCCGTGAAGAAGCCGTTACCGGCAAAGCGGAGATCGTGCTTTCTCTTCGGGAAAAGCAACCGCTTATCATAGACTTTCGTGGGGAACCGGCGCAGGTGGCGTCCGTCTTGCTGAACGGCAAGCAAACCCCTTATACGGTCAAAGACGAGCATATCGTGATCGAAGCCGGCGAGGTGGCGGCAGGTGAGAACCGCGTCGCAATCGAATTTACGGCAAACGACCAGTCGCTCAACCGGCGGGACGAGTTTCTGTACACCTTGCTTGTGCCCGACCGTGCCCGCACGCTGTTCCCCTGTTTTGATCAGCCGGATATGAAGTCGCTCTTCACCCTGTCCTTGGAAGTTCCCGCCGCTTGGCAGGCTGTCGCCAATGGGGCAGTCGAACAGGTCGACTCGATGACCATAGCCGGACGCCGGCGGATTCTTTTCCGGGAGACGGAGCCGCTCAGTACCTATCTCTTCTCTTTTGTCGCCGGGAAGTTGACGCGGGAAACCTTTTCGCGCGACGGACGGCATATCTCGATTTATCACCGTGAGACCGATCCGAAGAAAGCGGCACAGTGTCCGGAGATTGCCTCCGAAGTCTTCGATGCGCTTGAATGGCAGGAGAACTATACCGGCATCCCGTATCCCTTCGCCAAATACGACCTGATTATCCTTCCCGGCTTCCAGTTCGGCGGCATGGAACATACGGGAGCTACCCTCTATACGGACGGACGCATGTTCCTGAATGAGAACCCGACGTTGAACGAACGCCTCTCGCGCAGTGCCCTGATCGCACACGAGACTTCACACATGTGGTTCGGAGACTTCGTGACGATGGAGTGGTTCAATGACGTCTGGACAAAGGAGGTCTTTGCCAATTACTATGCTTCACAGATGGTCGAGCCGTTGTTCCCTGACGTGAACCATTCCCTCAATTTCATGCTCGATTATATTCCGGGCGCTTACTCGGAAGACCGTACGGCAGGGGCGAACCCCGTCAAGCAGGACTTGGCGAATATGTGCGACGCCGGGCTGATGTACGGCAATATCATTTACGATAAATCCCCCGTTGTCATGGCAATGCTGATCCGTATGATGGGGAAGGATGCCTTTCGGAAAGGCATACAGGAATATCTGAAGACCTACGCCTACGGCAATGCGACCTGGGACGGCTTGATCTCCATCCTGGACAACTATACGGACCGCGACCTGAAAGCCTGGAGCCATGTCTGGATAAACGAGAAAGGTATGCCGGAAATCCGTTCGGAGGTGAAAGGAGACAGCCTGATCGTCACCCAGTCCGATCCCTGTGGACGGGGATTGCGCTGGCCGCAGGTGGTGACGTACGCTGTTATTACCGATAGTCGTACGGACAGGGTATCCGTTTCATTAGGATCCGATGGGAATGTCTCAAAAACCCTTGTCCCCGCGCTTGACGCGGGGCCGCAAAAGAACAGCCCTGATCAATCAGTTGTTTATACTGCCGGTTCCGTCTGGGTTCCGAATGCCGACGGTACAGGCTACGGCTTTTTCCGTGTGGGAGAGAAGGAGCTCGACGGCCTGATGTCCGTCTTGAAGACTCACCCGGATGAAGTGCTGCGCGGTTCCCTGTTGATTACCTTATATGAGAACCTGTTGAACCAGACAATCCCCGCCGGCCGCTATATGGATGCCATGCTGGATTATCTGCCCGGAGAGAAGAACAGCTTGTTGTTCTCTGCCGCTTTGGGATATATCGGCAATTGCCAACGCCTGTATCCGTCCGCTCCGGAGAAGCTGGAACAAGTGCTTTGGCAGATCGTGACGACGGCGGAACAACCCCAGTACCGTTTGCAGGCATTCCGCCAGTATCGTTCCATCGCCCGCTCGCCGGAAGCAGTCGCCCGTTTATATGCACTCTGGCAGGACCGGAAAGCACCGGCAGGCTGTTCGTTGAGCGAGAACGACTATATCGGCCTTTCCTACCGGTTAGCCCTGCTGATGCCGAAGAAAGCGGACGAGGTTGTCGCTACCCAGCAATCGCGCATCACGAATCCGGACCGCAAGCGGCAGTATGCCTTTATCTCGCCCTCCGTCTCGCCGCGGAAGGAGGTGCGCGACAGCGTGTTTGCCTCCCTGCTTGTAGCCGAAAACCGCCGTGTCGAACCGTGGGCATCGGCCGCCTTAGCCAACCTGAACAGTCCGCTGCGCCAGCAGGAAGCGGTTGCGTATATCCGTCCCGCTCTTGAAGCGATGCAGGAGATACAGCGAACAGGCGATATTTTCTTCCCGCGCAACTGGGCGAGTGCGTTGCTTGGCGGACATACCTCGGCAGAAGCGCGGAAGGAGGTGGACGACTTCTTTGCCGCCCATCCCGATTATCCGGTTCTGCTCGCGAATAAAATCAGGCAACAGGCGGACCATCTCTACCGTTTGCACGATTAAGTAGAAAAAACGGCCTGTTTGAGTAATCTTTTGTAAGTTTTATTTGCTAATTCAATTATTATTGTAACTTTGCAGCGTAAAAATAATAACAAATGAAAAGAACAGTTCTGCATCACCATCATCATCATTACAACGGGCAATAGTTCGGTGGGCTGTTTGGTATGTAGAAACATATAAGATAAATAAGTAAGGCTTGCCGTTATACGGTAAGCCTTATTTTGTTTTTGGAAACGAACAATAATATATAAACGAAATAAACATGTTACGAATTGCAGTACAATCGAAAGGTCGTCTTTACGATGAAACAATGCTTCTGTTAGAAGAAGCCGGTATTAAACTGAACAGGGGAAAACGCATTTTGCTGTTGTCGGCAAAAGGTTTTCCGGTGGAAGTGCTGTTCCTGCGCGACGACGACATTCCCCAGTCGGTGGCAAACGGCGTGTCCGACATCGGTATCGTCGGTGAAAACGAGTATGTGGAGAAAGGGCAGGAAGCTAAGTTGATCAAACGCCTCGGATTCAGTAAATGCCGCCTTTCGCTCGCCATCCCGAAGGATGAAGACTATCAGGGCGTGGAGTGGTTCGAGGGCAAGACCATTGCCACCTCGTATCCCGAAATCCTGAAGGCCTACCTGACAGAAAAGGGAGTGAAGGCAGACTTGCACGTCATCAGCGGTTCGGTGGAGATCGCACCGGGTATCGGCCTGGCGGATGCTATATTCGATATCGTCAGCTCCGGCAGTACGCTGGTAAGCAACCAGCTCAAAGAGGTGGAAGTGATCATGCAGAGCGAAGCCCTCTTGATCGCCAACAACAACCTGTCCGAAGAAAAGCAGGCGATTCTGGATGAATTGTTGTTCCGCTTCGAAGCCATCCAGGTGGCGGAAGGTAAGAAATACGTCTTGCTGAACGCCCCGAAAGACAAGATGCAGGAGATCATCGAAGTATTGCCGGGGATGAAGAGCCCGACCATCACGCCGCTTGCCGACGAGAACTGGGTATCCGTCCAGTCCGTGATCGCCGAGAAACATTTCTGGGAAATCATCGGCAAGCTGAAATCATTGGGAGCCGAAGGCATATTAGTCATACCGATTGAAAAGATGATCCTCTAAGCCATGGAAGTAATCAAATATCCGTCAAGAGAAGAATGGGCTTCGTTGGCCCAGCGGCCGGCTATGGATGTGACGGCCCTGTTCGACACCGTACGTACGGTGTTGGATGAAGTGCGCCGGGAAGGGGATGCAGCCGTTATTCGGTATGAAGAGAAGTTCGACAAGATAGACCCTTTGACCTTCCGATCCCTCCGGGTGTCGGAGCAGGAATTGCTCGAAGCCGAAGACCTGGTGGCCGAAGACCTGAAACAAGCCATCCGCCGGGCAAAGGAAAACATAGAAACCTTCCACGCCTCACAACGCTTCACCGGTAAGAAAGTGGAGACGGCGCCGGGTGTCACCTGCTGGCAGAAAGCGGTCGCCATCGAGAAGGTCGGGCTGTATATTCCGGGAGGGACGGCGCCGCTGTTCTCAACGGTCCTGATGTTAGCAGTTCCGGCACGTATCGCCGGTTGCAGGGAAATCGTACTTTGTACGCCTCCGGGCAAGGACGGGAAGGTACATCCCGCCATCCTGTTTGCCGCGAAGGTGGCCGGTGTCAGCAAAATATTCAAGGCAGGAGGTATCCAGGCGATAGCAGCGATGGCCTACGGCACGCAGTCAGTGCCGAAAGTGTATAAGATATTCGGCCCCGGAAACCAGTATGTGACGGCCGCCAAGCAGTTGGTCAGCCTGAAAGAGGTGGCGATCGATATGCCTGCCGGCCCTTCGGAAGTGGAGGTGATTGCCGACGAATCGGCCAACCCCGCCTTTATCGCAGCCGATTTCCTGTCACAGGCGGAACACGGCGTAGACAGCCAGGCCATGCTGGTAACAGCTTCCGAAGGTATTGTCGAAGGTGTCATGCAAGCCATCGAGGAGCAACTGGACCGCCTTCCCCGCAAGGAGATAACGGAAAAGTCCCTTAGCCACAGCCGTATCATCGTGCTGAAGGACCGGCAGGAAGTGATCGACTTCACGAACCTGTATGCACCGGAACACCTGATTATCCAGACTGTCGATTATGCCGCTATCGCCGGACAGATCGAGAACGCAGGCAGTGTCTTTATGGGCCCCTACACACCGGAAAGCGCAGGCGACTATGCCTCCGGAACCAACCACACGCTTCCGACCAACGGATATGCCAAGGCTTACAGCGGTGTCAACCTGGACAGCTTCATCAAGAAGATCACTTTCCAGGAAATCACGGCAGACGGCATCCGGCAGTTGGGAGGGACGATCCAAACAA
This sequence comes from Parabacteroides sp. AF48-14, assembly GCF_003477465.1. NCBI lineage: Bacteria > Pseudomonadati > Bacteroidota > Bacteroidia > Bacteroidales > Tannerellaceae > Parabacteroides > Parabacteroides sp. AF48-14. The sequence continues at coordinate 8,851 of NZ_QUDI01000026.1, read as the reverse complement.
TGGCCGCCAACGAACAGTTGGAGGCGCACAGAAATGCAGTAACAATCAGATTGAACACATTATGAAAGACTTAAAAGACTTAGTCAGACCCAACGTCTGGAACATGAAACCCTATTCATCCGCACGCGATGAGTTTCAGGGCAATGCCTCTGTTTTCCTGGATGCGAACGAGAATCCGTTCAACAGGCCGTACAATCGCTATCCCGACCCGATGCAATGGGAACTGAAGAAGAAGATTGCAGAGATCAAAGGCGTGAACCGCGAATCGATCTTCTTAGGGAATGGCAGCGACGAACCGATCGACCTGATCATCCGTGCTTTCTGCGAGCCGTCTATCGACAGCATTGTCAGCATAGACCCCTCTTACGGCATGTATGAAGTGGCGGCCAATGTCAATAACGTAGAGTTCCGGAAGGTTAAGTTGGATGATAAGTTCGACCTGGATACGGACAACCTTCTGAAAGCGGCGAACGATTGGGTGAAAGTAATCTTCCTCTGTTCCCCGAACAACCCGACGGGAAACAACCTGAGCCGCGACCGGCTTTATAAGGTGTTGGAGACTTTTCAGGGGATTGTCGTGATAGACGAGGCGTATGTCGATTTCTCTATCGAACCCTCTTTTCTTGCCGAGTTGGAGAAGTTCCCGAACCTGATTGTCCTGCAAACCATGTCGAAAGCCTGGGGAGCAGCCGGAATCCGCCTGGGAATGGCGTTTGCCTCTCCCGAGATCATTGCGATTCTCAATAAGATCAAATATCCGTACAATGTGAACCTGCTGACACAGGAACGCGCCCTCTATGTGCTGGAAAACCAGGAACGCATGGAGAACCAGCTTCGTTCGATCCTTTCCGAGCGTATCCGCCTGCTGGCTGCATTGCCGGAGCTGAACTGTGTCCTTAAAGTCTATCCTACGGATGCAAACTTCATCCTGGTCGAAGTGACCAATGCGGATACGATCTATAAGAATCTGGTGAAATATGGAATTATTGTGCGTAACAGGACGAACGTGACGATGTGCAACGGTTGCCTCCGCATCACGGTCGGCAAACCGGGCGAGAACGACGCCCTGCTGGACGCCCTTAAAAAGATGTAAGCATGAAAAGAGCTTTATTTATAGACCGTGACGGCACGTTGGTGATAGAGCCGCCTGTGGACTATCAGTTAGATAGCTTGGAGAAGTTGGAGTTTTATCCGAAAGTCTTCCGCAATCTCTATTTTATCCGGAAGCAGTTGGACTTCGAGTTTGTGATGGTGACGAATCAGGATGGGTTGGGAACGGCTTCCTTTCCGGAAGAAACGTTCTGGCCGGCGCACGACAAGATGCTGAAAACGCTTGAAGGCGAAGGCATCTGCTTCGACGATATCCTGATCGACCGTTCTTTCCCGGAAGACAACTCGCCGAACCGCAAGCCCCGTACGGGAATGATGGGCAAGTATCTGTCCGGCGAATATGATCTGGCAAACAGCTATGTGATCGGTGACCGCCTGACGGATATGCAGTTGGCCGTCAATCTGGGCGCTAAAGGCATTTGGTTGCATGCCGATGACGACGAAGCCCGCCAACTGTTGGCTGCCAATCCCGCTATTTCCCCCGTTCTGGTTACGGATGACTGGGACCGGGTGACCGAATACCTTTTTGCCGGCGAACGGCGTGCCGTAGTCCAGCGCACGACGAGGGAGACGGATATCTATGTGGAAGTGAACCTGGACGGACGTGGTGCGACGGAGATTGCAACCGGTCTCGGCTTCTTCGACCACATGCTCGACCAGATCGGCAAGCATTCCGGCATAGACCTGACCGTTAAGGTGAAAGGAGACCTGGAGGTGGACGAACATCATACGATAGAAGACACGGCCATCGCGCTCGGAGAGGCTTTGCTGAAGGCCTTAGGTGACAAGCGGGGGATCGAACGGTATGGCTATTGCCTGCCGATGGACGACTGCCTGTGCAGTGTGGCGCTCGATTTCGGGGGACGTCCCTGGCTCGTTTGGGATGCCGAGTTCCATCGTGAGAAGGTGGGGGATATGCCGACCGAGATGTTTCTCCACTTCTTCAAAAGCCTCAGTGATGCCGCCCGCATGAATCTGAACATTAAAGCGGAAGGCGCCAATGAGCACCACAAGATAGAAGGAATCTTCAAAGCCCTGGCACGCTCCATTAAAATGGCTATCCGTCGCGATATCTATAAATACGAGCTCCCGAGCACGAAGGGAATGTTATAGGTCCCGTTTTTTTTCGGACGGGAGCGGTTTTTTTTCGGACGGGAATCATAAATGGGGGGCACGTGGGGGCAGGTAAAAAGCGTTTTCGTAAACTTTAAAATAAATACTACGTGACGTGTGCTATAAAAGGGGCACACGTCGTAATTAAAAATATAAAAGTTACGGAAAACGCATTTTACCTGCCCCCACGTGCCCCCCACAGGTTAAAAAGAAAGAGATATTTTTGCGTAAGCACTTGTTTGTTAATATCTTGCCCATTTCTCTTTTTTGCCCATCTTTCTGTCGTACTCCCCATTTGTGCCGTTTCACCAGCACAAAAGTGGGCTCAACTGCCGGAAAAAGGCGTTTTTATGACGTTTTGCAGAAGTCAAAATCCGCTGTTTTCAGCCGCTTTTCGAGTTTTCAGTCGTACCTACTCGTCGTAGATAAGGGCTAAAAACGGTCATTTTCGATACATAAAAGGCTCGATAACGTTAGTGTGCCCGTTCCCGGAACTCCGAGGGGGTGACGCCTTCTTTCTTTTTGAAGAAGGTGGAGAACTGTCCGGCATTCTCGAATTTGAGGCTGTAGGCTATTTCCGATATGTTCAGGCTGCTGCCGGTCAGAAGCTCTTTCGCTTTCAGCAACTTTTGCTGTAACTGGTACTGGGCGGGCGAGACACCCGTGTATTCTTTGAACATACGGCGGAACCAGGAGTAACCAAGCCCTAACTGGGAAGCGATTTCCTCCGGTGTCAGCGGGTTTTCCACCATTTCTTTCATCAGGATGCGGGCTTCGTTGATTTTATCTACCACATATGTATTGGTAAAGGAGTTGTTCCGCCTTTTATAATAGACCGTCCCCATTATGTGGAGCACGATACTCGAGATCATCTCCTGATAGCCGGTCTTTTCCTGCGAGGCGAACTTCAGGATATCTTCATACAACCCGACAATGGTCGCACTCAGCCCGATATGCTGCAACGGCTCTTCGCGGGTAAAGAAACGTTTTTCCACGCGTCTGTCGATGTGCATGCCCCGGAAACCGACCCAGTATTCGTCCCAGCCGGTTTCGCTGTCCGGATAGTAACTGTGCCATTCGCCGGGGAAAAGCAGGATCATGGTGCCGGCGCTGATCTTCTGCTCCTTGCAGGACTGGGACGAGAAGTAGCCGCTTCCCTTTGTGATATAAACCAGCTGGTACTCGTTCAGGATGCGCCCGGTCTGCGGTTTGAAATTGTAATTGTCCGGGTGTTTGGAAAGAGGATAATTCCCTTTGGGGGGAATGAACTGGTAGCCGACAGTGGTGACGACAATTCCCCATTCTTCATCCATCGCACTTATCGCCAGATATCTTAATTGATCGCTAATTTGTTTCTCCATCGCATCTGTCAGATTTGAAAGGTTTAAAATCATTTTCAAAAGCAAAGGTAATCATTTACCCATTACTTTTGTCATTATAAAATAAAGAACTTTGTTGTACCATGAAGAAATATAACTTTTTAGCCTTCGACATTGGAGCAACCAGCGGACGTGCCGTTCTTGGCACTCTGGCAGGTGGCAAATTTGAAATGCAGGAACTCCACCGCTTCCCCAATGCAATCATGGAATTGCACGGAAAATATTACTGGAACATATATCAGCTATATGATGCTTTGAAAGAAAGCCTTATGGTTTGTGCGCGCCGGCAGATTGTCCCCGATTCGATCGGGATCGATACCTGGGGCGTCGACTTCGGTTATCTGGCAAAAGACGGTTCTTTGCTGGGCTTGCCGCGCGCCTATCGCGATCCTTATACGGACGGGGCGCCGGAAGCGTATTTCCAGCGCGTTCCCCGTTCGGAAGTGTACCGCTTGACCGGCATCCAGATCATGAACTTCAATAGCCTGTTCCAACTGTTTCGTGCGGGGCAGGAAGGATTCGGCCCGTTGGAGGCTGCTGAAGAGATTCTGTTTATGCCCGACCTGCTGTCCTATCTGTTGACAGGCAAAAAGGTATGTGAATATACGGATGCGTCCACTTCCCAGATATTGAATCCGGTGACGAAAAAGTTCGAGGCCTCTTTGTTGGAGGCAGCAGGTGTTTCGCCTTCCATTATGCGGGAGGTGGTGATGCCGGGTACATTGGTGGGAGAGCTGACCGATGCGCTCGCTAAAGAAACCGGGATAGGCAAGGTGCCCGTTGTGGCGGTTGCCGGACACGATACGGCTTCGGCAGTTGCCGCCGTCCCCGCCGAGGACAAAGAGTTCGCCTACCTGAGTAGCGGAACCTGGAGCCTGATGGGGATCGAGACGGAAGAGCCGATTATCACGGAAGAATCTTTCCGCCATAATTTCACAAACGAGGCGGCATAGACGGGACAACCCGTTTTCTGAAGAATATCACCGGAATGTGGCTGCTCGAACAATGCCGGAAAGAGTGGGAGAAGGCCGGACGCGATTATTCCTATCCGGCGATCGTCAAGATGGCGGAACGGGCGACCCCTTTCCGTAGTTTTGTGAATCCCGATGATCCGCGCTTTGCCAACCCGGCAAGCATGACGGAAGCGATTGCCGGATACTGCCGTGAAACGGGGCAGCCGGTGCCTGCCGAAGATGACGAGTTTATCCGTTGCATCTTCGAGAGCTTAGCGTTCCGTTACAAGGAAGTCTTGACATTGTTATCGGAAATAGCACCTTTCCCGATCCGCAAATTGCACGTGATCGGCGGAGGTTCGATGAATAACCTTCTCAACCAATTTACGGCGAATGTAATTAATATGCCGGTCGTGGCAGGGCCTTCGGAGGCGACGGCGATCGGCAACTGTATGGTGCAGGCGAGGGCGGCCGGACTGGTGGCCGACCGTTGGGAGATGCGCCGTATGATCAACTCTTTCCTCTCACCGTCCGTCTTCTATCCGGAAGGCAGCGGCGAGTGGGAAGAGGCTTTCAGGAAATATAAATCTGTAACCTCATAAAAATAAGGCCATGACAAAAGAAAACATTATCAAACAAGCGTATGATGCGGCTGCCGAACGGTATGCAGCAGTTGGAGTAGATGTAAAAGACGCAATGGACAAATTGCAGAAGATTTCCCTTTCGATGCATTGCTGGCAGGCGGACGACGTGAGCGGTTTCGAGAACCAGGGCGGTTCGCTGACAGGCGGTATCCAGGTAACGGGTAATTATCCCGGCCGTGCCCGCACGATCGAGGAAGTACGTGCCGACGTATTGAAAGCGGCGTCGCTGATCGCCGGCCGGCACCGGTTGAACCTGCATGAAATATATGGCGACTTCCAGGGTAAGAAGGTCGATCGCGATGAAGTAGAGCCTGTCCATTTCGAAAGCTGGATGCAGTGGGCGAAGGAAAACGGGATGAAGTTGGATTTCAACAGTACCTCTTTCTCGCATCCGAAGAGTGGCGACCTGACGCTGGCAAGCCCGGACGACGATATCCGTAACTTCTGGATCGAGCATACGAAACGTTGCCGCTGGATCAGTGAAGAGATGGGCAAATATCAGGATGATCCTTGTATCATGAACCTCTGGATTCACGACGGAAGCAAGGAAGTCCCTGCCAACCGCCTGAAATACCGCCAGATATTGGAGCAATCCTTAGATGAGATTTTTGCTACGAAGTATGCCAATATGAAAGACTGTATCGAAGCCAAGTTGTTCGGTATCGGTCTGGAAAGCTATACCGTCGGTTCATACGATTTCTATTTAGGCTACGGTGCGAAGAAGAATAAGATCGTGACGCTTGATACGGGCCATTTCCATCTGACGGAAAGTATTGCCGACAAGGTTTCCGCGCTTCTTCTCTTTACGCCGGAGATTATGTTGCACGTGAGCCGTCCGGTCCGTTGGGATAGTGACCACGTTGTGATCCTGAGCGACGACCTGCTCGACCTGGCACGCGAGATCATCCGCTGCGAGGCGCTGGACCGTGTGCATATCGGGTTGGACTACTTCGATGCTACGATCAACCGTATCGGCGCTTATGTGATCGGTTGCCGTGCTACACAGAAGGCCTTTATGCAGGCGCTTTTGGAGCCGTCCGCCACTTTACAGCAATACGAGGCCGAAGGCAAATATTTCCAGCGCTTAGCTTTGCAGGAAGAGCTGAAAAGCCTGCCCTGGACGGCTGTCTGGGATATGTTCTGCCTGCAAAACGATGTTCCTGTAGGCGAAGATTATATCGCTGAAATCGAGAAGTACGAGGCTGAAGTCACAAGCAAACGTTAATAATGTGCCAATATGCCAATGTGGCGCTTCGCTAAATGTGCCTCTATTGGCAAATTGGCAAATTAGCACATTGAAAAATTATTATTTTATGGAAATAATCATCGGTTTAATCATCATAGCGATCGGGAGTTTCGGGCAGAGCAGCTCGTACGTCCCGATCAATAAGGTTAAGGACTGGAGTTGGGAGAGCTTCTGGCTGGTGCAGGGTATCTTTGCCTGGCTCGTTTTCCCGTTCTTAGGTGCGCAGCTTGCCATTCCCGACGGAAGCAGCCTTGCCGAACTGTGGAATGCAGGCGGGGCTATGGGAGCTGTCATCTACGGTGTCCTGTGGGGGATAGGCGGTCTGACTTTCGGGCTTAGTATGCGCTATTTAGGTGTCGCGCTCGGTCAGAGTATCGCGCTTGGCACCTGTGCCGGCTTCGGTACCCTTTTCCCGGCGGTGTTCGGCGGAACGGACCTCTTTCATGGCGACGGGTTGATCCTGTTGATCGGTGTGTGTATCACGCTTGCCGGTATTGCCGTGATCGGATATGCCGGGAGTCTTCGTGCCCGTAATATGACGGAAGAGGAAAAGAAGGCGGCAGTGAAGGACTTCGCCCTGACAAAAGGGTTGCTGGTCGCTCTGTTGGCGGGTGTGATGAGCGCCTGTTTCAATTTGGGGCTGGAATCCGGCGCTCCTATTCTTGAAAAGGCCAAGCAGTCGGGCGCAAGCGAACTGTTCGCGTTGAACCCGGTTATCCTGTTGGTGACGATTGGAGGCTTTCTGACGAATGCTTCCTACTGCATATTTCAGAATATACGGAATAAGACAGGGAAAGATTATTTCTCGGTATCGGGTGGTACTTTGCTGAATAATGTCTTATTTTGCGCGTTGGCAGGGGTTTTATGGTATTCACAATTCTTCGGGTTGGGGATGGGAAAGAGCTATTTCGCCGATTCTCCGGTGATGTTGGCTTTTTCATGGAGCATCCTGATGTCGTTGAATGTGATCTTCAGCAATGTCTGGGGAATTATCCTGAAAGAATGGAAGGGAGTGAGCAGGCAGACGATCATCGTTTTGATCTGCGGTATGTGTCTCCTGATATTCTCGCTCTTGCTGCCTAATTTGTAAAGACTTTGTAAGAGCGTTACATCTTAGAGGGCTTAAATTCGTCCTTATAGCGTCTGTGTCTTGGCGGTCCCGGATCAGGTCCGGGATGACAGCCCCGCCATCTCATCCTAAGCACTGGAAATTAGCTTAGGATGAGGTTGCGGGTCAAGCCCGCACTGACACGTTACATAAATAGTATATAAATAAAATGGAAAGAATCAGAAACAATGAACAATTAATGGCCGAAATCGGCCGTATCGCCGAAGTTGCCGGCTATCTCTGGACAAAAGGATGGGCGGAACGCAACGGTGGTAACATCTCTGTTAATTTGACCGACCTGATGAGCGATGTCGAAAAAGCACTGCCCGCATTAGGCCCGGCTATTCCTTTGCAAGAGGCGATGACGGCTCTTGGAGGGGATATTTTCTATGTCACCGGAACCGGAAAGCGGATGCGCTATGTGGCGCAAGACCCGTTTGCCAACGGTTCCCTGATCCGTATCGCTAAAGATGGGAAAAGCTACGATATAATTGCCGAACAGTTGGTCTTGCCGACCTCCGAACTGCCTTCCCACCTGATGATGCATAATTATCTGCGTGGATTGAGACGTAACAATAAAGTCGTTTTGCATACACACCCGACCGACCTGATCGGCATGACGCATTGCCAGCCGTTCCTCGATTCGGAAAAGATCACCCGTACTTTATGGAGCATGATTCCGGAATGCCGTATCATCGTTCCGAAAGGCGTGGGTATCGTTCCGTACGAAATCCCGGGGACACTGGACTTGGCGCGTGCCACTATCAAGCAGTTGGAGAAACACGATGTCGTATTCTGGGAAAAACACGGAATCCTGGCAGTGGGCGAAGACCTGATCGAATGTTTCGACGCAATCGACACCCTGAGCAAATCCGCTCAGATTTATTTCAGCGCCCGCATGGCTGGATACGAACCCGCCGGCATGACCGACAAGCAGCTGGATGATTTGGTGCCGGCGTTCGGATTGTAATATACGATTGCAAATGATGATTTAACGGAATGTTGACAAACGAGGCTTGTTTCGTGCTGCAGGCTCTCTTTTGCCGTCTGCTTCAGCTGACGGTTAACAAGATTGGAGGCAAAGCCTCTTCCTCTGTGGCTTTAGCCCCTTTAACAAAGGATTATCCCATTGGTGTTTAAAGGGGTTAAAACCCACAGAGGAATCCGACAAAGCCGGGCATTTATTCATCCGTTCGTTTCAGAGACTGTGTGAAAAAGCCCAAGAAGAAATTGTAAAAGAGTAATAGAATTCTTATCTTTAAGGGACAGAAAAAATAAGAACTATGCACTATATAACA
>NZ_QUDI01000025.1:0-82738 GCF_003477465.1 Parabacteroides sp. AF48-14 | reverse complement strand
GTCCTAATTTCCATTGCGACCGTGCTAATAGGTAGTGCACTCGGCACCTCACGAAGATTAGGACGGTCGTAATGGCGATTTGCACGGTCGTAATTGAAAAGAGGACCGTCTTTAGGGCAAAAAAGCACCTGAATTTCCTTGCGATATTTGGGACGCCGTCCGTTTTATTTTTAAATATTCGATTCTCCGGGAGTTAAGCTTTATCACTTTGTCGCTGTTTCCGGTTTTCGACAAACAAATTGCATACTTTTTGGAATGGGTTCGGCAGCTCATTTTCTCTGTTGTCAGCCGGAGAGGTTAAAACCGTGAAAAGAGTCAATCCAAAATCGATCAAGATTTCGGACGAAATAGAAAAACGGCTGAAATAGGGGGTTATTGTAATCTTTTTATTAGCAATAAGGTTCAGTATTGCCGATTTTTTCTATCTTTGCAGCCGTAAAAAGTAATTATAAATTATGGACGACAGTATTCCGCGAGAAACAAAAACAGTAAGTAACAAGTAACGTCGGAGAGGTTGTAGCATTGCCTCTGCGCGTTGTAAAACAACGAAAGGAGGCAATAATGAGATCATTTCTTTATTGTGAAGCCGGTTTTGTGGAAAAAGACCAATGGCTTCCAAACAGCTGGATTAATGTAGAATGTCCCACACCGGAAGATATCCATTACCTGACAAACGAATTCAATGTTCCCGAATCTTTTTTAAGTGATGTGGCCGATACGGACGAACGCCCGCGTATCGAATACGAAGGTAACTGGTTACTGACGATTATCCGTATCCCGGTACAAAGCCAGGAGCACGGCATCCCTTTTACGACTATTCCTTTGGGAATCATGACTAACAACGAAGTGATCGTTTCTGTCTGCTATTACAAGACGGAACTGATCCCCGATTTCATTCGCTATACACGTCGTAAGGAAGTGGTGGTACGCCATAAATATGATTTGATCCTGCGACTTATCCACTCGTCTGCCGTCTGGTTCCTGAAGTATCTGAAACAGATCAATAATGAGGTGGCACATGCTGAGAAAGCCCTGGAAAAAAGTATCCGGAATGAAGACTTGCTTCGGCTGATGAAACTGGAAAAAAGTATGGTTTATTTCAACACTTCCATTCGTGGCAATGAAGTGATGCTTACCAAACTGCAAAGTATTTTCCAGGAGCCGATCTATATGGATAACGAGCTATTGGAGGATGTGGAAACCGAGTTGAAACAGGCGCACCTGACAGTCAATATCTACAGTGATATCCTGACCGGTACAATGGATGCTTTCGCCTCCATCATTTCCAACAATGTGAACACCATTATGAAGCGCATGACCTCGATCTCTATCATCCTGATGGTTCCCACTCTTATCGCCAGTTTCTACGGGATGAACGTCCCGGTTTATGGTGAAGGTATGCCCCACGCCTTTGCCCTGATCGTCCTGGTATCGATCGCATTGTCTGCGTTGTCGTTCCTTATTTTCAGAAAGATCAAATGGTTCTAAGAACAATCTATTTTTGATTACCAATATGGTTTAGGCTGTATTGGTAATCAATTCCAACAATTACACTCCCAACACAATATTAGCATCAATATTCAGTTTCCGGCTTATCTCCCTGGCAACTTTCAAAGTCGGTTCACACTTACCGGAAACATAATCACTAAGTCGGGAAGGGCTGACTCCTATCAAAGTAGACAACGCTTTCTGGGTTAGTCCCATTTCATACATACGAAGTTTCAAAACATCCACAAGAGTCGGTTCTCCCATTGCAAAATGCTCATCCGAATAATCAGCAACAAGGTTTGATAAAAGTTCCAACTCGATACTATTCGGATCATTCAGAGGAGTTTTGTCATCGACCAACGGAAGAAGCTCCTCTACTCTTTTTACCGCCCATTCATACTGAGCTCGATTTTCGATCTTTGTCATAAGTCCAATTTTAAATCCTCGAACAATCTATTTTATCATATTCTTTATGAGTACCAATGAAACGGATATAAACAAACTTAATGGTAAATTTTATCACAACAACCAAACGATAGTTATTACCTTTGATATTGAAGACATAATGCTGATTACCAACATTATCCACACTATTAAAAGTCTTCTTCACATCTGCAAAGCATACCCAATCACTCTTTTTGACTATTGTAGCCCATTCTTGTAAAGCGACCTTTGAATCAGGATGTTCTTCAGAATATTCTTTTATCGCTTGTTCCGTAAATATTCTCATTGTTACTCACTTTTATAGACACAAAGATAAGAACGCAATTCTACTTTTCAAAATAATATTCCATTATTTACAATCATCATAGTAAAATAGCAGATCAAATGGTTCTAAGATCAATCTACTTTTGATTACCAATATGGCTCGAACCGTATTGGTAATCAATTTCGATGTTCATGCCGCTATATCTTTTGTATTTTATTTGTCTGGTAACCCAAATACCTTGAAACATTAAAATATACTGAAGCGATACATCGTCCACGCGGGTAAAAAATTTAATGGTCATTTTCGTATCTCCACTGACCTTTGCGATACCCAATGGGACATCTGTTTCGCTAATCCCCGCTAAAGAGCCGTTGACAGAGGCTAAAACTTTGTATAAGGATTTAGTTGTATATTCGCAATCACTGTCTATCAGCCCCGGATAAGTAGAATAATAGGAATCCATATCAGACGTAATCTCCCAGCCCATTTTTTGTTTTGACATGATCTCGACCTCTTTGGCAAACAAACTACCCAAGTTATCGATGACCACCTCTCCCGCACTTTCGAAAGATGTTAGAATAGTGTCCACCTCTAATTTAGGCCCTATCGAATGTATCGCATAAGAGGACTGTATAGTCGCCTCATGAATATTACGCAGCCAGTTAAAAGTTCCAATCGTTCCCGCCATCTCTTTCCATTGCCCGTCCACTTCTACGCAATGCACAAGCTGTCCGACGTGCAACAGAGGGTTCGCCTGGTTTATTATTTCTACCGGGAGCGTTTTCTCCGGCCCGGACACTTCCAGATCAAAGGTAACCAAACCAGCATGCTCGATATCTACCATAGGACCGTTGATAAACTCTGTTGCAGAAACATCTATCGGTTGATCGGATATACCGGCGGGGAATATAATGGAAGTCAGTTTATCCGCCCCCGGATAAACAATAACCGTATCCCTGGACGGATCAATCGTAATAACAGGATTCTTTTTTGCCATCTGCAAGGGAAGTGCCACACTGCTTCTGGTTTGCATTTCTTCCGGTATCGAGACTGTTGTAGTAATCGGAATATACCCTTCTTTCATATACGAAACGGTACATTTTCCCTTTTGGTTTACAGGCAATTGATACCATCCCTCGTGTGAGGTTTCAACCTGGGTGCCGGAAGAACTCACCACTACACCTTCAACAGGGCTATTTTCCTCTTTTATTTGCCCGATAATATAATAGACTTCTTCTTCTAACGGGTTATTCACGATCTCCGGCCTATAGCCTCTGTTACAAGATATAAACCCCATGCCTGCCACAAGCACAGATATGATAGCCATTATTAATTTCTTGAATTTCATATTAGATTTATTTATTCTGTAAATGTAGTAAAAAAACGGTAGCAACCCCTTGTTTTTCAATAAAAAATCCGCTTTACCTTCACAGGCGAAGCGGATTTAATCGATAAGCTTTTTCTAATCAAATATCTAATCAGAAAACAATATCTCGGGAAGGATAATATCTAATTCTGATAATAATAAAACAAAGAGTGTGCCGGAAGCAGGCAAGGAGATTCCATATATACATCAACAGATTGAAATACAATACGATAAAACATAATTAAAGGAAACTGAGGAAATAAGAAAAGTGTGGAGTAAATTGTGGAATGTGTGTAAAAATTCCACACTCTATGGGGAATGCTTATCCTTTAGCGTAGAAATAACAATAGCGGTCAACCGCTTTTTTCAGCAACTCTTCCGGAATATCGGGAACATCATTGAAGAAAGAGACTTCAGGCGCCAGAGCTTTTTTCTTTACAGCCTTTTTCCAGTTGCCGATGATGCGGCCATTATGGAGGATAACCGGATAAAAAATGCCGAAAGTATTGAACGCCTTGGGATGATGCTCCCGGAGCAGGACGGTTGTCCGGTCTTTGTAGCTGATCAGATATTCGTCGTAGGATGGCAGCAGGTGGAGCACTTGCCGGCAACGGGCTTTCAGGTCACAGGAAGTATGCAGGTAGAAAATTTCCGAATCATACCGTTCCGTAAACAAAACGCATTCGATCAGGCCGACCGCATGGCGGGCGTCGGTCGTTGTCAGGCCGGACCACCAGATAAAATCGGCTAACGTAGCAGGGGAATGGCTTTGGAAATAGAGGGTAGCCAGACGGGCAAGCGCCTCTTCCCGGTGCAGCTCCTTTACCGGCGGCACCCGTTCATCCAAGAGGGCATAAGTAGGCTTTTTCCCTTTGTCGACACCGCTGCAAACAAGTCCATCCACTTCTGCACGGATCAAGAAAAGATGCATGGGGTAATTGCCGGCCTCAAGTCCGGATCGTGCAAACTCCTCTCCCAGCTCTTGCTTGGTTAAGCTCTTATTGCCAGCCAACAGCTTTTCCAAAAGATTATTGCTCTGGATATAAAGACTTTCAGGGATTTCAATTTTATTGCTTCTGGCATACGACTCAAAAGCCGTCTTTATCCGCCCACCGGACAATTGCAGCATCCAACGGATATCCCCGGCAGCAACAAAATGCCAGGTCGGACGCAAGATATGGGTGCGCAAGATTTCGCCTTTGGCAAGTGCATCGTCTACAGCCTGCAACGTGGCAGACTTCAAACGGCAACCGACCGCCCATTTCGCCATTGTGTACTCCTGAGCCTGGATAGCGCCCATCCAGGCAACCACCTCTTCAGGAGTTTTGAACTTTGGTTTTGCCAATTGATGGCTTAACAGGCGGATATCGGTCAGCATATTTCTTTCTATTAGCAGGATTTGCCGGTCATAATGTCCAACACCAACTTATCGGTCGCTTCCATCCCTTTGGAACCGATAGAGGTCAGATTGATGATCGATTTGTCTACATCTTCGTCGATAATGCCTTCAACGGGAGTGACGACTTTGTTTTCCATCGCCATCAACGCAGACAGCATGGCGGTAGAGACACCACTGGACACCTTCATGGCGCAACTGGGCTTTGCGCCGTCGCAGATCATGCCGGTAATGTTACCGATCATATTCTTGATAGCATAAGAAATCTGCACCTTATTACCTCCCATCAGATAGGTAATCCCGCAACTGGCTCCCGTAGCCGCCACCACGCATCCGCAAAGGGCGGACAGACGTCCTAAGCTTTGCTTGATATAAATGACCATCAAGTGGCTTAACATCAGGGCGCGGATCAACTGCTCTTCCGAACATTCGATGTCTTCGGCAAAAGAGAGAACGGGAAGCGTCGCTGCAATTCCCTGGTTACCGCTGCCGGAATTGCTCATTACCGGGATCATCGCCCCGTCCATGCGGGCATCGCAGGCTGCAGCGGTCATAGCCAGCATATGCGTATAGGCGGAATCGCCCATATATTTCCGTCCGTAGGCACCGGAAACAGTCTTGCTCACCGTATGGCCGAAATTACCTTTGAGCGAAGCTTCAGCTGCTTTCCGGTTCAGGTCTGCAGTTTCCAGGATGAAACGGATCTCGTCGAGCGGCATCTCCATCGCAAACTCATAGACGGTCGAGAAAGAGAGTTTCAATTCGTCTTCTTCGGCGGAAGCATCGCAGGTGACACCTTCCTTCCGCAAGTCGGTCAGAACCGAACCGTTCTTCTCCACATAGACGATATTCGTATGCTCGTGGCAGATAATCACCCGGGAAGTTTCGTCTCCGGCAGAACAGAGCACTTCGATATACAGCTTGTCTACATTCTCCTTTAAAGCAATATGAATACATTTATCTTCAATCATCTGCTTACCGTCAGTAAGCGCTTCCGGCGTCAGGTCGCGCAAGACTTCAAGACCATAGGCCGATTTGCCGATCAACGTACCCAAAGCAATCGCGATCGGCAACCCGACCATTCCGGTTCCGGGGATTCCGACACCCATTGCGTTCTTCAGGATATTGGCACTCAGGAATACTTCCGTCTTTTCCGGACGGCACCCTAAAACTTCGGCAGCTTTGGCAGCAGCCAGTGCGACAGCAACAGGTTCCGTACAGCCGATAGCCGGGATTACTTCCTGATGTATAAGCTTGATGATTTGTGTTTGAGTTGTTTTGTTCATGGACTTAGAGTTTTTTCCTTAATTATCCGGCAAAGATAGTTATTTATCATTATTGCCTGCGGTTTCGACGGTGAAAGTTTCTTCATCCGTGCCGTTGCCGCGTCCTTCCAGAAGGCGGACACTGAAGACGGCTTCGCCGGTACGCAACTTCGGTGATGCCTGTACGGTAACGTTGTATGTGATACGGTCTTCACGCGTGATCTTCGCTATCCGCACCGGATCGGACAGTTTGATGTTTTTCCCCTTCTTTACTTTCACTACCGGTTCGACATCCAAAGCATCCTGAAAGCTGTTGTTGACAATCACTAAGGAGATATGGCAGGTTTCCCCGGCATCGATCTTTTGGTTACGGGCGGTGCTGTCTTCCACCAGGAAGATATCTTCTATCTGCAAATCGGGAAGAAGGACATGCGACGAAGGCGTATAGTTTCCGGGCTCTCTTTTCTCTACCTTCACTTCGCCTGCATTGGCGGCAATCGAAGCGCCGGCGATTCCTCCGACAGCTGTCCCGACAAAAGAGCCGATGTCAGCCCCTACTTCGTCGTCAATAGCATATCCGACAGCCCCGCCAAAAAGCCAGCCGACAAACGATCCTATCTGCGCACCAAAGCCAACCCGGTCTTCCCGGCTCATGTTCTTCATCGATCCACAACCCGTCAGAATCAACAAAGACAACGATATAGACAGTACTTTATTTTTCATATTTTCCTATTTTAATCCTTCTTATTCCATGAACAAAGATAATCATCTGTTCGACTTTATGACACCGGAAAGGGCGAAAACCCCTATCCGATTGCATTTTTTTATGTAAGTTTGCGCCCGATTAAAACGAGAATAATGACAATTCAATATAAGACTCCATCCGCAGACTTGCAGCATCAGTTGGATCTTCTGCAAAAAGAATTCGACTATGAAAAGGAGATGTACAGGGAACAGACCGAGCGGACCGGAATACACCGGCGCATCCAGCAGGGACTTTGCTGGTATCCCGTCTTGCCGGGAAGGAGTTACTATAATTCACTTAACCAACTCGTCATCGAGATCGAACGGCGGGAAGACAAAGAGATAGAACACAACTTCGAATACGGACGCCCGGTTTGTTTCTTCACAACGGGCGCAAACGGGAAACCGGAATACCTGAACTTCTCGGCAGTTATCAGCTACGTGCAGGACGACCGCATGGTTGTAGTATTGCCCTCGCCTTCCGCCCTGTTCGACATTCAGGGGAAAAGCGAGATCGGCGTACAGCTCTATTTCGACGAGACCAGCTATAAGACGATGTTCAGCGCCTTATCCGCCGTTATCGGTGCCAAAGGAAACCGCCTGGCTTACCTGCGCGATGTGTTATTAGGAAAGACACCTGCCGGCAGGCGCACGCTTTTCCCGATCCGCTTTCCCTGGCTGAACGGGTCGCAGGAAGAGGCTGTCAACCATGTGCTGGCGGCCAAAGACGTTTCGATCGTACACGGCCCTCCCGGAACCGGAAAGACAACGACTTTGGTAGAGGCGATCTACGAGACTTTGCATCGTGAAAACCAGGTGATGGTCTGTGCACAGAGTAATACGGCCGTAGACTGGATCGCGGAGAAGTTAGTGGACCGCGGCATAAACGTCCTGCGTATCGGCAATCCGACGCGGGTAAACGACAAGATGCTTTCCTTCACCTACGAACGGCGTTTCGAATCGCATCCCGACTATGCCGAACTGTGGGGCATCCGCAAGGCGATCCGCGAGATACAATCCAACCTGAGGAAGAAAAGCCACAGCGAGAAAGAGACGGCACGCAACCGTCTTTCCCGCCTCCGCTTCCGGGCAACGGAGTTAGAGGTGAAAATCGATGCGGAACTGTTTGCCGAAGCGCGCGTCGTTGCCTGCACACTGGTCGGCTCTGCCAACCGGGTGCTGATGAACCGCAACTTCACCTCCCTGTTTATCGACGAAGCGGCACAGGCACTCGAAGCAGCCTGTTGGATCGCCATCGGAAAGGCGGACCGCGTTATCCTGGCCGGCGACCATCACCAGCTCCCGCCTACTATTAAATGTATAGAGGCGGCACGGGGCGGACTGGACTGTACGCTGATGCAAAAGGTAACGGACAGTAAACCGGAAGTTGTCTCGCTGCTGAAAACACAATACCGGATGCACGACGACATCATGCGCTTCCCCTCCCACTGGTTCTATAACGACGAGTTGCAGTCGGCGCCGGAGGTGAAACATCGCGGCATCCTGGAATACGATACGCCTGTCGTCTGGCTCGACACGGCGGACTGCCATTTCACGGAAGACCAGCTTGCCGACAGCATGAGCCGTATCAATAAAGACGAAGCGAACCTGCTGGTCTCGACCTTGCAGACTTATATAGAGAAGATCGGAAAAGAGCGCGTCCTGGACGAGAGCATCGACTTCGGATTGATTTCCCCTTACAAATCCCAGGTGCATTATATCCGGGGACTGATCAAACGCAATGCCTTCTTCAAACCTTTCCGCCGTCTGATCACCGTCCACACGGTAGACGGTTTCCAGGGGCAGGAACGCGACGTGATCATGATCAGCCTCGTCCGTGCCAACGACAAAGGACAGATCGGCTTCCTCGGCGACCTGCGCCGCATGAACGTAGCCATCACCCGCGCCCGGATGAAACTGATAATCTTAGGCGATGCACCGACGATGACGCGGCATGCTTTCTATAAGGCGCTTTTCCAATATATCCGGCAGAACGGGCAAGTGATAACGCTTACACCTGAAGAATAGTTCGCCCGGCAGGAAGGAAGGGAAATAAATTTTCCCTATATTTGTATCATTAACAAAAAATACAGAGAGGCCATGAAGTATAAATTATTAGTTCTCGACGTAGACGGGACGCTGCTCAACAATAACAAAGAGATCAGTCCCCGTACCCAAGCTGCCCTGTTGAAGGTACAGCAAATGGGCGTACATATCGTATTGGCATCAGGAAGACCGACAAATGGCGTCATGCCCATCGCTGAAAAGCTGGAACTGAATCATTACGGAGGTTATATCCTTTCCTACAACGGCGGTCAGATCATCAACGCGCAGACCGGCGAACTTCTATTTGAGAAACGTATCGATCCGGAATGGATTCCCTATTTCGAGAAGAAAGCGAAGAAAAACGACTTTGCCATCTTCACCTATCACAAGGACTTTATCCTGACGGATAAGCCGGACAACAAGTATGTCATCCAGGAAGCAAACCTGAACAAGATGCAGATTATCGGTGTCGATAACTTTGCCGAAGCCGTCGACTTCGCACCCTGCAAATGTATGCTGGCAAGCGATGACGAAGAGGCGCTGGTAGGACTGGAAAACCATTGGAAGAAACGGCTGGACGGAGTTTTGGAAGCTTTCCGCTCGGAACCCTATTTCCTTGAGGTCGTGCCCCAGTTTATCGACAAAGGAAACACGTTAGGCGTGCTGATGACCAAATTGGAGATTCGCCCGGAAGAGGTGATTGCCATGGGCGACGGCGTTTGCGACGTAACGATGTTGCAGTTGGCCGGTGTCGGTATCGCAATGGGCAACGCACAAGATTCGGTGAAGGCCTGTGTGGACAAAACGACGCTCACCAACGAAGAAGACGGTGTTGCCTTTGCCGTAGAAAAAGCAATCCTGGCAGAAATACGTCCGACCGAAGTTCCGCTCGACCAGCTTAATATGCGCGCCAAGCATGCCCTGATGGGAAACCTCGGCATCCAATACACCTACGCATCGGAAGACCGTGTGGAAGCAACGATGCCCGTGGACGAACGGACCCGCCAACCTTTCGGAATCCTGCACGGCGGCGCAACGCTTGCACTGGCTGAAACGGTTGCCGGACTGGGTTCGATGATCCTGGCAAAGCCGGACGAGATCGTTGTCGGCATGCAGGTCAGCGGCAACCATATGTCGTCCGCCCACGAAGGAGACACGGTCCGCGCCGTCGGAACCATCATTCACAAAGGTCGCTCCTCGCACGTATGGAATGTGGATGTCTTCACATCAACCGACAAACTGGTATCATCCATCCGCGTGGTCAACAGTATATTAAAGAAGAAATGACTCCCGACGAAATCAGCACTTGCCATATAATAGACGCATTAATCAACGAGAACCGGAGTTTTGCACTCTGGCGGATACCGGGAGAATCACCCTGTTTCGCCATGCAGACCTCCGGTTCTGCACGTCTTCTCTATAACATCGAGGAACTGGACGGGCAAAGCGGTTTCGTCATCGCTCCGTTCCATGTCAGCGAACAGCATCCGATTGTCCTGATCCGTCCCGACACAACCGTTGTGCCATCGGCATGGCACAACCGTGCCAACAGTGGGAAATGACAAGGAAGACTACGCATATCGCTTCAACCTCTTTATCGAACCGCTCCGCAAGAAGGCATTCGACAAACTCGTCCTGTCGCGCCATCAGGTCGTGGACGGACAGCCGCTCTCCTTCTCGCCTGCCGCCACGTTCTACGAGGCTATCAAGCGGTATCGGTATTCATATGTCTACCTTTGCCATACGCCGGCAACAGGAACCTGGCTCGGCTGCACGCCCGAAATCATCCTCTCCGGGGAAAAGGGCGAATGGCACACGGTGGCCCTTGCCGGGACACAGCCGCTTCAAGACGGAGAGTTGCCGACGGAATGGGACGACAAAAATAGAGAAGAACAGGAATACGTGGCATTCTACATCCGCAAACAGCTACACGCATTAGGCATCAAGCCGGAAGAGTCAGCACCGTCTCCGGTTCGCGCCGGGGAGTTGGCGCATCTGAAAAGTGATTTCAGCTTTCCCCTGCCCGACAATAGAAAGCTGGGCGACCTGTTGAAACGACTACATCCCACACCGGCAGTCTGCGGATTACCAAAAGAAGAAGCATATCGTTTCATCCGGGAGAATGAGGGCTACGACCGGAGCTACTATTCCGGTTTTATCGGCCTCCTGGCTCCCGAAGGCAGAAGCGACCTGTATGTAAATCTACGCTGCATGAACATCCTTGCCGATACGCTTGTTTTGTATGCAGGCGGCGGCATTCTCGCCTCTTCCGAGCCGGAAAGCGAATGGCTGGAAACAGAAGCGAAAATGCAAACCATGAAACGGTTGCTCGATTCTTAATTCTTAATTTTTAATTCTTAATTTATATGGCACACATAGCAAAAAAGCTGACCGACCTCGTCGGTAACACACCGCTGTTGGAGTTCTCTAACTTTAACGCAAGTAAAGGACTGAAAGCAAAAGTAATCGGCAAGCTGGAATATTTCAATCCGGCTGGTAGCGTGAAAGACCGCGTGGCGCTGGCCATGATAGAAGATGCAGAAGAAAAAGGGCTCCTGAAACCAGGCGCTACCATCATAGAGCCGACCAGCGGAAACACGGGTGTCGGACTGGCTTTCGTCTCGGCGGCGAAAGGTTACAAGCTGATCCTGACAATGCCCGAAACCATGAGTCTCGAGCGGCGTAACCTGTTGAAGGCATTGGGTGCAAACCTCGTTCTCACTTCCGGAGCGGAAGGAATGAAAGGTGCTATCGCGAAAGCGGAGGCTCTGCGCGACAGCACACCGGGCTCCATCATCTTGCAGCAGTTTGAGAACCCGGCAAACCCGGCACAGCATGTAAAAACGACTGCACAGGAAATCTGGCGCGACACAGACGGCCAGGTCGATATCTTTGTGGCCGGTGTCGGAACGGGCGGAACTGTCAGCGGTGTCGGCAAAGGCCTGAAAGCCCACAATCCGAACATCAAGATCGTTGCCGTCGAGCCAAGTGACTCGCCTGTCCTCTCCGGCGGCAAACCGGGACCGCATAAGATTCAGGGAATCGGCGCCGGCTTTATCCCCAAAGCTTATGACGGTACGGTTGTCGATGAGATCATACAAGTAGAAGGAGACGATGCGATCCGTACATCCCGCGAACTGGCACAAAAAGAAGGTCTGCTGGTTGGCATCTCATCCGGCGCTGCTGTATATGTTGCTCTCCAACTGGCCCGGTTGCCGGAAAATGAAGGAAAAACGATTGTCGCATTACTGCCCGATACGGGAGAAAGATATCTTTCGACGGTCTTATATGCGTTCGAAGAATATCCGCTTCTTTAATTGACAATGGACAATTGACAATTGACAATTTGAATAACTTTGATGATCGTTTCTTTAATTGTCAATTGTCCATTGTCCATTATCAATTCTCTTTGTAGTTCTTACGAAGAGAGCAACTTGTCTCCGTCGGGAAGTCTTTCGGGACTTTCTGTGTCACCTTGCCGGTGGCAGCCCATTCGGCACCGCGAAGCAAAAGGACCTGGAAACCGGTGCACTGCATGGCGATGTTGTCTTCCGGCGTCGGACCGGCATGGCCGAGCATCGTGTGGAAAATACGGGCGTTACCGTAATCGACCGTAAAGACCAGCGGTTCTTCGCGTCCGGAGCCATTCGTTTCTTTCTCCGAATAAGCGGTGTATAGAATATCCTGGATATTGCCGGGGCCACGCATGCGGTCGTAGAGTTCGTCCTGGGCATGACGCCATTTCACGGGCAGGCCTTTTACGATCGGATGTACTTTGTTACGGCCGTTCAATACATATTCATGCTGACGCCCGTGCGAACCGCCTACGCCTGCCGAACTGTCCTTAATCAATTTGCCATCCTGCCAATAGACATAAGGACCTGCATTCTCATTACGGCCTTCCCAACCGCCCAGAGCGCAAATCTTATTAAATTCCGGCCATTTGGAGAAAGCATTATCGGCGGCATGGTAAATCACGACGCCTCCGCCGTTCTGCACAAACTCCAGAAAGCGTCGGTTTGTTTCTTCCGGCCACGAATCGCCGTTATAATCCAACACGACTAACTGGTAAGGGGTGAAATCGAGCACAAAACCGGACATATCTTTTCCCTGCCCGGGAGAGACTGCAAAGTCGACGTCAAAACGGCCGGAGTTCTCCAATATCTGCTTTAACACGACATGGCTCACTTGCCAGTTATGGTTGTTTTGTCCGGTGATTAATAATGTTTTAATCGGTTTACGCGCTGAAACCGTACAGGCTAACAGAAGGGAAAAGACTACTAATAAGAGCTTTCCTAAGTGTAAATGTCTCATGGTATTTTATGGTTTAAAGATTTGTATGAGACAAATGTAGTAAATCAATATGAAATATGTACTTTTGTTGCCGAAAGAAAAGAACCCTCTATATGAAATATCTATCTCAAACACTACTGATTGCACTTGTAATTCTATTTTCAGCACTTGATTGTCATGCCGATGATTGGCGCGACAAAACAAAACTGCTTATTTACTCCCCTCGTTATTTCGGTCCGAATGCATTCCCGATTCCGGAAATGAGGGACGGACAGGTCAGCCAGCGCTATGAAGTGGAAGTGCGGGGCGAATATCATTATTATACAGGCGATAAGACCTCGGATATAATAGGACGCGCCCTGTTGCCGTTCTTCCGGGGACGTGCCGGAATAGAAGTTAACTGGTGCTTTAAAGAAAAATATAAGATGACGCCGGAGACACGCGACGAACGTTTTGCCGTAGAGACGGAAAGCCCAATCAAATATAATGGCGATATCGTCATCAGTTCCTTCTTTCAAGTCCTGAGTAGTGAGAAATGGGTGGATGCTGTTGTCAGCGCCAATATCAAGACAGCCAGTGGCGGACGTTTGTGCGATGCCCGCTTTACGGATGCCGCCTCTTATTGGTTCGATGTAAACGTCGGACGAAACCTCTGGAAAAGCACAGACGGAAAGGCGTCGATCCGTATGCAGGCATTGGCTGGCTTCTACTGCTGGATGACGAACGACATGGTACACCGGCAGAACGATGCAATCTCATACGGAGTCGGTTTCACAGGCAAGTACCGGGGATTTACGCTCGCAACCAACCTGGCAGGTTTCTACGGATATGAAAACAATGGCGACCGCCCCATCCATTGGCGAAACAACCTGAGATATGAGATCAAGAAGAACATTATCTCTTTCCGCTACACACACGGGATGAAAGACAACCTCTATGAAACCTATTCGTTAGGATATATCCGCTGCTTCTAAACCAACCGGAACGCTCCCTTGTTTAAAGGGGAATGAAGGTTAATCGGATAGTAAAGCTGAAACTGGTAGACGCCAGGCTCTATTTCGTGAGCCTGATCGTGGGGCTGCTGACCGGACTGGTGGCAGTGCCCTATCACTATTTGCTGCAACTATTCTTTGATATGCGGAAAGAGTTCTTCCGCTCTTCCCCTCCCTGGTATTATCACGTCGCCCTGTTCCTTGCCTTGTGGGGAATACTTTGCTTTGTCGCCTGGCTGGTCAGGCGATGGCCGTACATATCGGGCGGAGGTATTTCCCAAACACGCGGGGCCATCAACGGACGGATCGAATATAAGCATTCCCTCCGGCAATTGCTGGCCAAATTTACAGGCGGCGTCCTGACACTCAGCAGCGGATTGTCGATGGGCCGTGAAGGCCCTTCCGTACAGATGGGTTCCTACATCGGAGATCTGGTTAGCAAATGGGGACATATCCTAAGCGGAGAACGCAAACAGCTTCTTGCGGCAGGCGCAGGTGCCGGGTTAGCTGCCGCTTTCGCAGCTCCTCTTGCGGCAGCCACCTTGGTTATCGAGTCGATCGAACGTTTCGATGCACCCAAAACAGCCATTACAACGATTCTGGCAGGTGTCGTCGCCGGAACGATTGCGAGCACTATCTTCCCGATCAACCCGTATCACGAGATACAAGCCATTGTCCCTGATCTTGCGTTAGGGCTACATATAAAGCTGTATCTACTCTTTGCGGTTATCGTATCGGTTTTCGGTAAGTTCTATTCCCTCCTGATGCTCTATGCCAAACGTATGTATCCGGCTATCCGGCAACCGGAATATATCAAACTGTTGGCCCTTCTGGTCATGGCTTACGTCATCTCGCTGACAATAACCGACCTGACGGGCGGAGGCGAACAGTTTCTGATGCAACAGGCGGAAGGGGGCAACAACAATATTTACTGGATTGCAGGCATGATGCTCCTTCATATGGTGTTTACCGTTTTTTCCTTCTCTTCGGGACTGCCGGGAGGAAGTTTCATTCCGACACTGGTGACAGGCGGACTGATCGGCAAACTGTTCGCCCTCGTGTTGGTGCAGCATGGCGTGATCGGGATGGAGAATGTAAGCTATGTCATGCTGATCGGAATGGCTGCATTCCTAATCGCCGTCGTCCGTACACCTATCACGGCAATCATACTTATCACGGAGATAACTGCACATTTCGAGGTGTTCTATCCTTCCATCGTGGTCGGAGGCCTCACCTATTATTTCACGGAACTGCTGGAGATAAAGCCGTTCAACGTCATGTTCTACGAAGAGATGATCAATAAGCCGGTCTTCCGTGAACAGAAACGACTGATCCTGAATATCGAAATCATGGCAGGCGCTTACTTCGACGGGAAAGACGTTAACACACTCGAACTGCCCAACCATTGTGTAATCCAAAATATCCACCGCGACCATAAAGACATCTCTCCCGCCGGGCAAACCATTCTCCCCGGCGACCAGCTCACGATCGAACTGGATGCCCAGGATATAGAGAAGCTGTATGAGCCGTTAGTGAGTATGGCTAATATCCACTAAAGGCTTTCTACAGGCAAAAAGTCCCCGTTCATTGATTTGTTTTTCTCTTCTCGCAATAAGCCCCTACATTCGTTTCCGGCAAAATATTAGCGAACGGCTTATAGTGCCCGGTGTGTTTTTACGTACCTTTGCAGGATACGGACAGAGATACCGGTTACCCGTATAAATTCTGACAGATATGGAAAGACAGGAACGCAGGCTCCGGCTATTGGAAAATCTCATCTACCTGATTATTTGGGTAGTGGTGCTGGTCGCGCCTATATGGGATTTTAATGCGACAGAAAACTCATCCGGAATTGACTGGAAAGCGACTATTTATGCATGGAAAATGGTCTGCCCGCTCCTGATATTATTCCTGGTTAACAACTACATCCTGCTCCCGTTCCTGCTGATCCGTAAGAAATCATGGCTATATTTGCTGTTCACCCTTTGTGCGATCGCATTGACTGTGACCGTCTGTGTCTATAACAGGCCTAACCGGGATATGCCCAATCGTCCTCCCTGGGAAAACCGGCAACCGGAACAAATGATATCGGGACAGCGTCCTCCGGCTCCATCCATGCTGGCTCCCCAGTTCAGGCCGGAAGACCGCCCGATGCGGGGATTCTGGTTTCCTCTACTTTTCCATTTCCATATTCCGACAATCCTGTTGATTATAGGACTGAACGTGGCAATTAAGTTCCTCTTCAAGTCCATCCGTGACGACCATCGGATGAAGGATTTGGAAAAACAGACCTCGGAGACGGAACTGGCTTATCTGAAACACCAGATCAACCCGCATTTCTTCATGAATACGCTGAACAATATTCATGCACTGATCGATATAGACAAGGAAAAGGCCCAGCAGACCGTTTTGGAATTATCGAAGATCATGCGATATGTCCTATACGAGGCATCCCTTCCTTCCGTCCCACTCGAGAAAGAGATTCATTTCCTCTCGAATTACATCGAGTTGATGAAGATCAGATACACGAAACAGGTCGATATCCGTGTCTCCCTGCCCGAACAGATCCCGGATGCACAAATCCCGCCGCTGCTCTTCATCTCGTTTTTGGAAAATGCTTTCAAGCATGGCATCAGCTACCAGAAAGCCTCTTTTATCCACCTCTCGATGGAGATAAAAGAGCTGGAGTTGCATTGCCTGTTCGTAAACAGTAACTTCGATACGCAAAAGGCACAGGAGGCAGGCTTCGGATTGGAAAACACCCGCAAACGTCTCCATCTGCTTTATAATACGAATTACACATTGCACATAGAGAATAAAGACAATCAATATCGCGTACTTCTGATAATCCCCATACAATTATGATACGATGCATAACTATTGACGACGAGCCCCTGGCACTCATACAGCTGACAGGATATATACAGAAAGTTCCTTTCCTGGAACTGGTCAAGGCCTGCAACAGTGCGCTTGAAGCACTCGACCTGTTGGCACGGGAACCTGTCGACCTGATCTTTGCCGACATCAACATGCCCGACCTGAACGGGGTCGACTTTGTCAAGTCGTTAGTGAACCGGCCTATCGTTATCTTTACAACCGCTTATACGGAGTATGCCATAGAAGGATTCCGGGTGAATGCCCTCGACTATCTGCTGAAACCATTCGGTTACAACGAATTTCTTACGGCTGCCAACAAAGCGTTGCACCAGTACGAGCTTCAGTCGAAAGTACAGCTTCCTTCCACGCCCTCCGCTCAGGAAACACCGGCTGAAAAAGAAAGCCTCAATCTGTTTATCAAAGCTGACTATAAAATGATCCGGCTGGACATGAATAAGATTATCTATATGGAAAGCCAGAACGAATACATCCGTATCTTCCTGGAAGAACAAAAACCGATCATGACGTTGCTGAGCATGAAGAAACTGGAAGAGCGGCTTCCGGCAAGCCAGTTTATGCGCGTCCACCGTTCCTATATCGTCAACCTCGAAAAAATAACGGCCGTAGCGAACAACCGCATCATATACGGCAAGGATACTTACATCCCCATCGGCAATCAATACAAGGATAAGTTCAACGAATACCTGGAAAAACATTATTTAGGGAAATTATAAGGCAACTATAGGCATTGACTCCATTATTTTATACTTTTGTCAGAATAACAAACGCCATATGCTGCCATGAAAGTATTTATTTGCTGTTTCACCCTTCTGCTCCTGTTCCTGTTTCCCCCGCTTTTTGCCATAGAGGGCGCCGGTGTCGCTTTTAAGGTCAGCTTATCCGGGAAAATATACAAACGGTTTTCATTCCTGCTGGAAGAAGATGTCCGTCCCCGTGATGATTTCCGGGAAGCCGGCTGGTTTCTCTCCACAGGGGAAATTAATTACCGTATCCTGCCGAACCTGCGGGCGGGTGCAGGTTATATGTCGCTGGTGCGGTATAAGGCTTCGGAAGAGGTACGCAACCGTTATTACCTGTATGCATCCGGCTCACACCGGTTCGGGGCATTCAAGATCGCCCTTCGGGAACGCTTCCAAAGCACTTATAAAAAGGGATGCCTGCATCCGACCAACTACCTGCGCAGTATGCTCACACTTTCCTATCGCATCGCCTCTTCAGGATTCGAGCCGTTTGTCTATATCGAGCCATTTAATAATACGGGTTATAAAGGAAAGATGCGCGCCGACAAAATTCGTTACTCTACAGGTTGCGACTACCGGATGAACCCCAAAAACAATTTGCAGCTGTACTACCGTTACCATACATTTAACGTATATGATCCGGTCAACTACCGCCACGCGATCGGGCTGACCTATTCACACAGGTTCTAATATTGCGATCAATCAGGAAATAAATTACTATCTTTGCCGCCTGAAAAAGCAATCCTTTTTCTTATTATTTATTCACCGAGTGCTTGATAAACCTCGTTAAAAACAAGAATTATGCAGAAGACATCTACTGTAACCGTACCGTTCATGCTGTTGGGCATCCTGTTCAACATCTGCCTGGTAGCTTCCAACCTGTTAGAAACCAAAGTAGTCCAGGTATTCGGGATCACCGCTACCGCCGGACTGATCGTATTCCCGATTTCCTATATCATCAACGACTGTATTGCCGAAGTGTGGGGATTCAAAAAAGCGCGTCTGATTATATGGAGCGGATTCGCCTCCAACTTCCTGGTAATCGGGTTTGCACAACTGGCCGTCATGTTGCCGGCAGCCCCGTTTTGGGAAGGCGAAGAAGGGTTTAACTTTGTATTCGGCATGGCGCCGCGTATCGCTATTGCCAGCCTGATAGCCTTTTTGGTCGGTTCGTTCCTGAATGCTTATGTGATGAGCAAAATGAAAATTGCTTCCGCCGGAAAGAATTTCTCGTTGCGTGCCATCGCCTCTACGCTTGTCGGTGAGAGTGCCGACTCATTGATCTTTTTCCCGATTGCTTTTGCCGGACTAATTCCTGCAGGTGAATTGTTTATTATGATCGGGACGCAGGCAGTCCTGAAATCGCTCTATGAAGTAATAATCCTTCCCGTCACCATCCGTGTAGTGAAATACATCAAGAAGGTAGACGGGAATGATGTGTACGATGTGGGGACATCATACAATATATTGAGGGTAAAGGATATATAAAAACGTTAAAGAGAGGCTTCACCTTCTGCTTTTAGTAGCGCGGGGGGCTTATTTGCTCACACTACCTGTCCTCCGCAATTCCCGCAGAACGGCTTGCCCGCTGTTAGCGGAGTGCCGCATAAGGGACAGAAGTGTGGCTGCTCTATTGCTGCTGCGGGTTGCACCAGGCTGTTATCCGACTTTGGGGAGGAAGCCTCGCCGCTACGCTTGAACAGTTCGCGAAACTTTCCGGATAACCCGCTCAGTTTGCCATACAGGTCGAACGTGATTACCGTGGTTGGAGCCACCTGCATATAGCTGCACATCATCTTTACCAGGATCCAACTGTCGATAAAGGCGTACTTCACCGTCCATGCCAGCAGCAGGGAGAGGATGAACGCCACGAATCCGCTCCATCCGAAGAGCCGGAACAGTCCGCCGAAGAGGACGAATGCCACCAATGTTACCACCGTCAGTGAGAGGATAACCACCAATGTGGTCTTTGCGGCGTCCTTCAGCAGCGTTTTCCAGTTCTGGGCGTAGATTACCACGCCGTCCGCCGCGCTCTTGTACGGATTCTGGTCGTTGCGGTAGAAGGTGTAGCCGAGGCAACACTCGTCGATGTAGCCCAGCGAGATGTTCAGGAACAGTTCGGTAAGCTTCTGTATGCTCCCGCCGCCGGGCAGCGCGCCGAGCAGTCCGCCCGTGACGCGCCCCAGCGTACGCTGCAACTGTTTCACCGAACCTGTTACCAGATTGTCCAGCAGGAAATAGACATTGCTCGTGCCAAAACACTCCTTTACCATCTCCTTTCCCACGGCCACGGGGTTGTCCGGTATCGTGCCGCTCTTGAAGGCACGGGAGATGACCGCCACGTGCCCCGCTTTTACCAGATAGCCGATGTAGTGGTTCAGCGCGTAGTTTACGATGCCCGCCAGCGCCAGCCAAACGAGGAACATCACCGCCCCCACGCCTTCGTTCTTGAACAGCACGGAGATGCCCATCAGAAGGGCGAACAGGACGATGTCTATCACGATATTCAATACTCCCAAGCCCAGCTTCACCCAACTGAAGGCGAGGGTTTTCAGATATATTTCTTTTGCTGTCATAACAGGATCGATTAATAGGGTGTTATTTCAAGATACGGTATTTACCGACGAACGGTAATTCTTTCGCACGTCCGTTGAGTACGTTGACGATACCGATGATCGCCAGTACGCCGATCACGAGATAAACCAAGTTCAAAATCGATGAGACAGCGCGGTAGATATCCCATAGCGACAGCGCACGCCACAGGATGGCACGCAGTATCGCGGTCAGTATCCCGTCTGCGATCACCCAGACGATCCATGCCAGGCAGAGCAGTAGCCCTTGGTTGGCATGGAAACGAATGTATTTCGATGCTTTGCCTGCCAAGATAGGAACGAGTACCAGTATTCCCAGATAGGCGAGGATTGACATCACCTTGCCTTCCTCGATTTCTTGCGGGGTGAATTGGGCGGTGTTATCGACCGTGTCGTTCAGTTTGCTGAATGCCGGTTCCTGAACCGGTTCCGGAGCAGATGGCTGGGCCACGTCCATCGGAGCTCCGCAAGAGGGGCAAAACTTTACCCCTTCGTTTACTTGTTGTCCACATTTTCCACAGAATGCCATAGTTGTTTCCTCCTATAATTAATTGTTATTGAATATTGTATCGTTACTCTGCCGGGATCAGATCCTTGAGCCCTCCGTAATCTTGCAGCAGGCTGTCGATGGTTTCTTCCAGAGCGACTGGAAAACGAAGGTTACGACTGCCCCGAGAATGATCCCGATCAGCAACAGGATAAGCATGGCACGGGCGAAGTTGGCTTGGTTCACTTTCCGGCAACCGCCGCACGCCCAGACCAAGAGCAAGATGATGTTGACGATGGGGATCAGCATCAAGAGCATTATTCCGATAAATCCTCCGGTTGTTACCGGCTCGTATTTGCTTCCCGGGGGAAGCGGAGCGTTCGGGTCGGCAGCCGTGCTGTAAGGCGGTGCTGCGTAGGGCTGTCCCTGCGGGATGCCGTATGCGGGCGGCGGCTGTTGGGGATAGACCGGTTGTTGCATGGGCTGCGGTGCCGGTTGCGGCGTTGGCTGTACCGGCTGCGGCGGTTGCGTGATAGGTCGGTCTGCCTTGGAAGCCATCGGTTTTCCGCATGCGGTGCAGAATTTTATGCCATCGGGAACTTGCGTTCCGCAAAAAGAACAAAATGCCATAATGTCTCCTTTCGTTATTGTTTATTTATTTATAAATACTTCCCTTCAGTCCGCTTTTGTGCCGCAAGCGCTGCAAAAGCGATAGCCGACGGCTATTTCACTTCCGCAGTTCGAACAGAACCGTTTGGCGGCCTGTGCGGCGGGCGGCGCGAGCTTTGTGCCGCATTCGCTGCAGAAGTTGGTGCCTTCGGGGTTGATGTGGCCGCAGTTGGGGCAACTTCTTGCCTGTTCTTCGGCTTCACGTCGGGCACGTTCTTCGGCGGCGGCCCGTTCAGCCGCTTCTTTTTCGTCTTTGGCTGCCCGGAGGCGTTCTTCGGCTTCGCGGCGGCCGGCGGCAAGCAGGTCGAGTTCGGTTTTCATCTCCGGATAGCTTTCGCCACCGTCGGCTTCATATACCTGCCGTCCGAGGCGGGCGTAGGCTTTCTCTTCTTTAGCGACGAGTTCTTTCAGCTCGGTTTGCGCATTCAGTATCTTTACATCCGGGTCGTCTTGCGGCAAGATACCGGACAATCCTTTTACGATTCCATCGAGTATAGACATAGAGGTCAATTATTTGTGGCGACACACGGGGTGCCGCCGGTTAGTAATCTTTTATCGGCTATTCGGCAACGAATTGATATATGAGATATCGGTTTCCGTCAGCCCCGTATTATCCGTCACCAGCCAGACTATATTCTGAAGACTGCTCCTCTGCGCATTGTAAGTATTATAATCTTCTACATCTGTCGGATCGAACTCTTCGATATTGATCTTTTTATCCTTGACCCTGTCACAGAGATCGAGCAGCGGTTTGGCATCGCTTACCACTCCCAGCAAGTAACGGTCGTCACTGCCAGCCGCCCCTTTGTGGGCATTGCCACAATAAAAGGCCAGATTCAGGTGATAGTCGGCTCCGGCAGGAATCGTTACGGTTACTTTCTTGATCAGCACACCGTTCTGGCAGTCGCCTGCATCGTTACGAAGAATGAGTGCCGCGGGGAAGGTGACCGTTACGGGGGATGATTGAGAGTTTCGCATCGGGATCAGCAGATCGACATAGCCGTAGCCGCTTCCCAAATAGCAGACATTCTCCCCGGCACGAGTCTTTGGCGCAAAGGAACGGGTGGTAACCGTACCGTCTTTGGCGGTAAAGGCGTAACTCATGGAAGATTCGCCGTACAAATTCCAGTATCCGTCCTGATCACCGCTACCGGTAATCTCCCCCGTCAGCTCCACGCCGTCGGGCAGCTTGAATGGCGTACCGGTCAGTTCCCCTTCGGCCTCGCCCAGCCCGGGGATTTCCCCGGGTGCATAGTCCTTCGGTTGCAGTTGCGGTTCATCCTCGTCCTTACTACATGAAATCGTAGTACAGCATAACAAAGCTGCTATAAGAAAAAAATAAGTCGTTTTCATTTTACATAATTTTTAGATGATTAATAAACTGAGGTATTACATCTTCACGAACTCCACCCGCCGGTTCTTGGCACGGCCTTCGTCGGTTCCGTTGTCGGCGATGGGGTTGCTTTGTCCTTTGCCGGAAGAGGTGAGACGATCGGCGGCGATGCCCATTTCCACCAGCTTGTCGACGACGGCTTTCGAGCGGGCGTCGCTGAGGGTCTGGTTGGTGGCTTCGTTGCCGGTGCTGTCGGTATGGCCTTCGACGGAGAATTTCAGGTCGGGATTATCCTGCATCAGTTTGACGATGCGGTTGATCTCGCCCATCGATTCGGGCTTGATGGTGCTCTTGCCTACATCGAAAGTGATGCCGTAGGTGATGAATTTGCCGTCGGTCATCATGCGGTCGTAGAGGGGGACGGCGCCTTTGGCGATGCGGACGTTCTTGATGAATGCGGCGTTTTCGCTGTAGCCATAATGCTTAATCAAGAACCAATCGGGCTTCGTGACGTTCGGTACGTTGGCATAGCGGACGCCATCGATATATACTTTCAGCGCACGTTTGTTGAAAGAGATCGCCAACCGGTTGAATACCTCCCGACCGAGGTTCGATATCTCTGTCTCTCCGCGGCGACGATCATCTCCCACGGACCAATTCCAGGTGAGCTCCAATGTTTCTCGAGACGGGCTCGGGCGTAAATTGATATCGAATGCCCTGGTATTCGTGCCTTCTCCCTGATAGAAGTAAAGCGTGTAATCGTCATTAAGCTCATATCTTTCTTCTCCGTAATTAAAGAAATCGAGTTCCACGGTAAACTCGTCGGTCAGGTAAGCATAACCGTCTTTCATAAGCGGAGTGATCTCCGTATCCTTTTGCAGGTTGATGCATTTTTCCCCGTTTATGGTTACCACATCGGCAACGCCTTCGCGTAGATCCCACATACTGGGAAACTCGCCGAGCTGTTCCTGCGTGACATTGTCCTCGAAAATAACCACGTCGCCCGCCACGAAGTCGCTCTTGGCATAGGCCATTTCCACGGCTTTCGGATCGTTCGTGTTTACCGCAGCGGTAGCCTGCTTGTTCTGCTGGTTCGTTTGTTTGTCCTGTTGGCTCGTTTGTTCGGTCTGCTGGTCTTGATCCTTGTCGTTGCCGGTAATAATATTTTCTCCGGTTTCAAAAACCTTATCGACGGTTTTATCCACTTTCTCGTTCACCTTGTCTTCCACTTTCTGCTTCGAGCGGTCTTTGGCACGCTCTACTGCCTTTTCTCCTAATTTCTTAAGCCACTGGCTTTGTGCAGCCGGGGCAGCTATCAGCATTGCGATAGCGATTATGAGTATCTTTTTCATGACTATTTCCTCCTTTTTAATGATTTGAGTAGCTGCTTGCTGTCTTCCACTTCTTGCTTCACCTTCTCGCGTATCTGGGCTTTGGTCATGCTTCCGTAGACCAGATCGAGGGTTTCCTGGTTGTAATCCCCGCTAACCGTATTGCCATCGAGCTTAACGTTGACAAGGGTGTTTTGGTACACTTCATACACCTCCTTCGCTTGGGCTTCGGGCATGGTGCATATAATCCGGTATCCGGTGCATTTGTCCCCCTTAAAGGTGTAAATCTCAATGTTCTTGCTTCCGAGCGCGGAGCTGGTCTTGATGATCTGATTGCCTTTTTCTTTAAAATCGATGCCAAAGTCGTCGAGTGCTGCCGATAGGGCTTTCTTTTCGTCTTTCGACAGATTTTTATCTATCGCCTCCTCCAGTAGTAGCGCTTCCGCGTCTGTCTCTTTATTACTGCCGCTGTTGCCGCAGGATGTTGCGCCCACGATTGCGAGAACGCAAACTAAAATGGTAAATATCCGTTTCATATTCGTATGTTTTTTAGGTGGTTATTTTTCTTCTTCCGGGCCGTGGCCGTTCAGTTCTTTGCTATATTCGATGTAGAATTCCTTGAGAGCTTGCATTTCGGGCAAATTCATGAAAGGCTCCGTATGTTTCCGGAGTGTCTTGTCTCCCTCTTTGGTTATGGCATCTACCTCCTTCTGGTATTCGGCGAGCGGGCGGTAGCCTTTCGGCACTCCGAAAATGCCGGCAGGGACGCTCTCGCTGAAACTCTCCACCCGGCCATAAACAACGCCTTTCATGCCGCCGCCGAAGTGGATGTTCTTCCAGCTGTAGTAGGTCATCGCCATGCCGCTCTCCGGATCGCGGAACTCGAGGCCACGCAGGGTTTGCCGGCAATGGTCGTGGTGCCCGGCAGCCTGCGGCCGTTCGACCGGGCGAGGAGTTGCTCCGGCATCGCCTCGAAGTCGCTGATGAACGGGCAAGCCAGTTTCCCGGCGAGGTCGAGGTTCTCGTGGATTTCGTAGACATGCTCCATATCTTTGGGCCCGTTCTTCAACGCGTCTTCCAGTTCTTTCTCAAAAGACTTCAGTTCGTTTATCCGCAAGTCGGCTGCATTGAGCACCTCTTTCCGAAGGCTTTCGATGTTCTTGACGGCGATGAGCACGATGAGTTTCCCGTTGGTGTAATCACAGATCATACCGGCCCCTATATCGTAGAGCATGGCGAACTGCTGGCCGTAGTTATCGAAATAGTAAGTGATTCTCACGTCCGGGTAGCCGCCCTGCATGCTGTTTACCATCCGCAATGTCCCTTGCTTGATTCCGGGACGGATATTTTTCCTGTCCATTCCCCGGATATGGAGAACCACTTCGTAGACGCAGGTGCGCCCTTTGCTGTCGCGTACGGTAAAATAGGGATCGGAATCCGCCTTGAGAAGTTTGCCCGATGCGGGAACTCCGGTGATATCGCCGCTTCCGCCGGTGGTATAGACCGGCACGACATGCTCGAAATCGAAGGTCTGGCTGACCGTTATCTCTATCTTTCCGTTTTTATGGTCGATGATGCCTTGTTCTTCCCCAAGTGAGAAGGTGAGGATACGCGGGGCGTTGGGATCGGTGCTGCCGAGTTTGGGAGCTTGGGGGGAAGATGCTTCATCCCCGTGCGTGTCGGCAGCATAGATGTTTTCTTCTGTCGGCATGTCGAAGGTTGCCTCTTCTTCCTGCACGGCTTCCTTTTTCTCGTCCTCGCCCAGTACGGACTTGCTGATTTCCTGTGCTTTCTTGCCGAGCTTTTTCAGGAAACCTTGTCCGCTGGCAGACGGGCTGGCGATGAAGGCTATTATTAATAATGTATATATGCGTTTCATATCAGTTGCCCTCCATCTCTATCAGTTCGCCCGAGCTTGCCAGCTTGCCTTTCTTGTCGTACGTTTCGGTACGGATCATTCCGATGTTGCGGGCATACCAGGTATAAACGGTGCTTTCTGTTTTGAAGCCCATCGCTTTTCCGCTGACCAGGCTTTGCACCTTGTAGCATTCGAAGGTGCCGGCAGGCGTGGTGAGTTCTTCTTTGGCAACCACTTTCGTGTCGGTCATTTTGGAAGAAACGACCGTCATGGTTTCCATTTTTATTGTGACATCGGAGTCGTCCAGCTTCATGCCTTCTTCCAGCGTGACGGGGATAATGGCTCCCGTGCCGGTGATGGTTACTCCTTCCATCAGTTTGCCGGCGCCTGCCGAGGGGTCAAGGTAGACTGTCCCGTTTTTCACCCGGACGGTTGCGGGAAGCTTGAGCTCTACTTTTTTCTTTTTATCCAGCGATTCCGTGTCGTAGGTGACCTCAAAGTTCAGAGCGTCCGTTCCTGCTACTTTTGTGATCGTATAGCGGACATAGCCGGTAGGTTTCCCCTTTTTGTCCATATTCGCGTAAGTGAGTACGATTCCTTCCTTGCCGGGGAAGAACGGGTTCTGTGCATGACCGGTTACCGGTATTAACCAAGCGGTTAAAACAACTGTAACGAATAATTTGAATAAAGCTTTCATAATGTCAATGTATTGAAGGTTCATATTTCATCATCCACCCGGAGGTATCTGTTTATTTGCTTTATTTGTTTTCAAAGCCACTTTCAGCCATTTGGCAGGCGAGGTTCCTTCCAGCTTGTTGAACGCTGTGTAGAAGGTGGAACGGGAGCGGAAGCCGCAATCGCTGGCGACGCTCTCAATCGTGAAACTGCTGGTGTTGTCCGATAACAGGATACGCTTCACCTCTTCCAGCCGTCTACTGTTCACCACATCAAAGAAGTTTTGTTTCAAAAAACGATTCAACGACTGAGAGATAGCGGCCGGCGTAATACCTGTTGCCCGGGAGATATCCCAGATGCAGAGGTTCGGATTCTTATAATCATCCGAGTACCGGAGGAAGGATTGTATTTTCTCACAATTCCGCTCCATTTCCTCTTCGCTCAATCTCGATTTTGCATAGCGTATACTCATGCTTTTATCTTTTATTTACAAAAGAAAGTATTTCTTATTTAACAAAAGGGTAATCTAAGCCGCTCTGATGTCCGTTCAAATTTATACGGACAAGTTTGTAGTTCAGTCCTTACCTTTCGAGATCAAATTTAGAGGATTCAAAGGGTGGTTTTTACCCCCAAAAAGGGGTATCTGTTTTTTGTTGGTACAGAAACCCCTTTTTGGGGGTATGGGTTCGGATATTATTCGTTACATTTGTTGTGAAAGTTTTCTTAAAATACAATCGGTTATGAGTACACGTTTTTATATATCCATAATTATGTCGTTAATTATGTCGTTGTTTGTTTTCTTTCCGGCGTATGCCCAAGAGCATCTGGTGGAAATGGAAAAGGAACTGGAGAATACGTCCTTGAGTGTGGAGGAGAAGTTACAGCTTTATGACGACTTGAGCTGGGAGTATTTGGGAAGCGACTTCGCTAAATCCTCGTTTTACGCCCGCGAAGGCATACGGCTTGCGCATAAGGAGAATAACTTGCTGAAAGAAGGACTGCTATATCGCAATCTGGGTGTGGCTTATTACATGAAAAGCTCGTATGACACGGCATCTGTTTATTATGATAAGGCGTTGAGAATAGCGGAAGAAGAGAAAAATATCCATTTGCAGGCGGCGGTAAGCCTGGCTTTCGCGAATATGTACAATGTGCAATGCCAGCCGGAAAAAGCATTGGCGCAATACCAAAAAGCCATCTCATTGTATGAGAAGGAGGATGACCGGCAAAGAATTTGTGCCATATTGGGTAATATCGGGGCGATGTATAATAATTTGAGGAATTACGCCCAGGCAGAATCGTATATATTGCAGGCACAAAAGATCGCTAAGGAGTTAAACGATACGTTAAGCATAGCCCAAGCGTGTAATAATCTGAAAATAATCCGTTATGCGCAAGATCAATATGAGGAAGGGTTACAACTGGCGGAAGAAGCGCGTTCTTTGTACAAGGCAAAAGGGGATATGCTGAATGAGGCTTTTGCTTTGCATGGGATAGCGACTGTCTATTTTGATTATTATAAGGATTATGCGAAAGCCCGGGCATATGCGGAAGAAGCATTGGGCTTGACTGAAAATACGGGTTATCCTGTATATAGTGTGGCTAGTTACCGTATTTTGGCGCGGGTTCATGAGTTGGCCGGTAATATACCGGAAGCCGAAAGATATGCGAACAAGGCGCTGGCTGCCGTAGATTCGACTGATTTGGATCAGCTTATATCTATACATAATATATTGATGGATATCGCTATCGATAAAGGTGAAAAAGAAAAGGCTAAGACTGCTTTTCAGGTTTTGTATAAGCTCATGTTGGATAATAACAGTGAGATAACCCATGCCGCGTTGGCGGATATGGAAGTCAAATATGAGACGGAGAAGAAAGAGGCTTTGATTGAAACATTGCATGCGTCGGAACGGCTTTATCTGATTATCGCGGTGATCGGTTTGGTGTCTTTTGTTCTTGCCTTGACTGTTTTATTACTGCTTAACCGTTATCAACGACAAAAGCAGCTTCGTATGAAGGAGGTCTAAAACAACTGGAACAGGAAAAACAACTAGTTGCGGTAGAGGCTTTGCTTAGCGGAGAGAATCAGGAGCGCGGACGCCTTTCCCGCGAACTGCACGACGGACTGGGTGGATTACTGACCATGGCAAAACTAGACCTTTCCAAGTTACGGCAGGAGAAAGAGAAAGAAAAAGATCGCTTGGAACATATTATCGGCTTGATGGACCGCTCCATTACGGAAATGCGTCGTCTGGCTCATAACCTGATGCCTGAGTCGCTGGCCCGTTTCGGCCTTCGTCCGGTCTTGGAGGAGTTTTGTTCCGGCTCATCGAATGTAGAGTTCTATTTCTATGGAAAGGAGCGGAGGTTGGATAAGGACGTGGAGATAAATATTTACCGCATAGCCTGCGAACTGATCAATAACGCGTTGAAACATGCCGAAGCCACTCAGATTAATGTGCAGTTGATACAGGCGGACGACAGCTTGTCGCTAACTGTGCAGGATGACGGCAAAGGCTTTGAGGGTTCGGCGGAAGGACAAGGATTGACAACGGTCCGTTCACGTGCCGAACTGCTCGGCGCTACACTCAATATTGTTTCCGGTAAAGGCCGGGGAACTGAAATCACAATAGGGTTAAACTGCTAAATCTTGCGGGTCATGATTAAAATAGTGATAGTAGACGATCATCCTATCGTTGCCGATGGAATCCGTCAGCTGATAGAAGAGCTGAGGGGATGGAAGTGGCCGGCACAGCCATGTGCGGGAGCGACTGCAAAGAACTGCTGAAGCGGGTTATCCCCGATATCATATTGCTCGATATCAATTTGCCGGACATAAGCGGGATGGATCTTTGCGGTTATATCCACGACCGTTATCCTTTCATCCGTATCATTGCGCTAACAGGTTTCAATGAATACTTTTACATGCAGAAGATGCTTCAAAACGGTGCCAGCGGGTATCTGCTGAAAAACGCCTTGCCGGAGGAGATAACGGAAGGAATCCGTACGGTTTTCGAGGGGGGCGAGTATCTCAGCGAGGAGGTAAGCGCGGTATTCAAGGCCCGTAAAGAGAAAGGGAAGATATTTCTTACGGTACGCGAGATGGAATTGCTAAGCTTTATTGTAGAAGGCTTAACAAACCGGGAAATTGCAGAAAAACTCTTTCTCGGAGTGGAAACGATTAACAGTTACCGCAAAAATCTCCTGCTTAAACTCGGAGTAAAAAACACGGCTGCAATGGTTAAATTAGCTCTAACAGAGAAGCTGATATAACTTAAGAACAGACCGTGTTCAAATACCGGATGCTCCAACCTATATCGCAGGAGGAAAATCGATTATCTCGGTACTTTCCGTCCAATTCTCTACCTCAAAACCGTCGGCAGAGGTCTCTTCGGAATACAAATCACCCAAGGTAATACTGAGATTTAAGCGGTTTCCGGCAGTCAAAGCATCTGTTAACGGCTTCCGGAAATGCTTTACCTGCCCGTTTTTCAACGTCAGTAAGATTGTGAGCGGAGGATTGGCAGAAGATGGGAAAACCATCACTGTTGAATTGGCTGACATCGAAAGGCTGTCGGCAGACATACTCAGTGGGAAAGCGATCGTCTTGGTGAAATCGCTGGGTTCGGCTGTATAATAATCCAGTTGGGATGCGATATTGCCAATCAGAATGCGGGCGGATGCGATACTGGAATCCATCTTCGTACCGTTTTTATTAGTCAACGTTACTCTCAAACCGGCCGAGGCATGCTTCAGAGTTGCTCGCATCTTGTCGGTACCCACCTTGATCGGGCTTACGGCATGCAGGAAATCGTAAACCGGCATATAAGTCGTATCAGAATAATTATTCAGATATAAAGTCATATATAATCCGGATAAATTAGCCCCCAGGCGCAACCCCGGTTCTCTGATGGCAGCGGCAGCATATACAGAGTCGGTCTGGCTATTCTTGGATAAACCCCAGTACAGGAAATTATAATTTCCTAAAGGAAGCCTGACAGGAGCTGTCGCTTTATAGATAGAACCATCTTTTATGGTGTATGTCGCGTTGACCGGCATTAAAGTTCCATTACTTGCATAATTCCCATAATAAAGGCTGGTGTCTTCCGAACAAGGATAGACCATCAAAACGCCGGTAAATGAAGTAGTCTGACCACCGGATGTGACCGTCATTTCTGCTAATTCCGGACTGATCAGATCGTCATTATTCACACATCGGCAGTCATCATCTTTTGAACAACTACCCAGAAACAGGGCCAGCAACAGCGCATAAAAAACCATCTTATTCATAATCACCAAATGTTTGTTTAGATTTGTGCTTATTAAACAGCTAACCTGCTATTTGGTTTTTAGAATAAGGCGAATTAACAGTGCCCGGCGTTACTTAAACAGGAAAGACCAGTCTTCGCGAGGTTCCGGCGTGTAGGTATGAAGCCCTAATGATTCTGCGGTGCGGCAGTTGGGCATGGCGTCGTCGATGAACAGGGTTTCTTCGGCTTTTATCCCGGCATCCTGCAAGACATATTCGAAGATATCGGCATTCGGCTTCAGCATGTGGAGCTTATAGGAGAGATAGATGCGGTTGAAAAAATCGGAAACATGGTGGCCTTTATAAGAGAAGCAAGTCCGCTCGGACCATTCCCAATGGATTTCATTCGTGTTACTGAGCAGCATCGTGTTATAATGCTTACGGAGGTCGAGCAGCAGATTCAGCTTATAATCGGGTACATCGTCGAGCATCGCAATCCAGGCGGCATCGATCTGTTCGTCCGTCAGCGCCTGTCCGGACAAGCGACGGATACCGTCACGGAATCCGGCAGTTGTGATGGAACCGATCTCCACCTGCATAAAGAGATCCTTATGCTGATAGTTGTTTACGATCTGTTCCCGGATATCCTGGACACCCAGACTCTCGAACGCTTCAATGCAGCGGTTACGGGTGAGATTGATAATCACACCGCCAAAATCAATAATCAAATTCTTAATGCCTTCCATATTATACTCCTTATGCGGAAACTTATCCCCTTCCCTGTTTACCAGCGGCGACGGCGCCTGTGGTGGCGTTTCCGCTGTTTATATTCACGTATCCTGCGATATACCAACCATACGAACAAAACACCGAATACGGCAAATATTAATAATACGATTCCTGTATTCAGATTATCGCCCTTTACACGACTCCACATCTCAAGCACCAGTTCCGTCCTGTCTCCGAAATCCCGGATCATGGCACAACGTTCCACCACCTGCCGGTCGGGATATTGCACCGGATTGATCCGGATGCTGTCGGCCCCCGGACCAAAGAAATAGCTCAGGTCGGAAACCTTCTCCACAGTCGAATCGATCTTGGCTTCCAATATCTCGGGAGTGGCAATGGCACTGACATAACCGATTGCATCCATGTTACGCAAAGCCACATCCGGACGACAAAGATAATCAATAAAATAACTGGCAGCCTTCACATTGCGGGCATATTTTGGGATTGCCCAGCCGTCGTACCAGATATTACTGCC
Source organism: Parabacteroides sp. AF48-14 (assembly GCF_003477465.1). Classification (NCBI taxonomy): domain Bacteria; kingdom Pseudomonadati; phylum Bacteroidota; class Bacteroidia; order Bacteroidales; family Tannerellaceae; genus Parabacteroides; species Parabacteroides sp. AF48-14. The sequence continues at coordinate 50,341 of NZ_QUDI01000025.1, read as the reverse complement.
TTCGCGGGGGACCTCGTAGTCCAGCTCCACACCGACCGCCTCCGCTTCCTCCATTGCCCAGACTGCATCGCCACTCCAGGTAAAGTTGAGCCAGGCCTTGTTTTTCGTCATCATCTCCTTACCGAAGTCGGCTTCCCAACCGGCGATATTCGGTTTCATCTTTTTAAGGTAGTCCTCTGCAATGGCAATCGCTTCGGGAGAGTTATCGTTCATTAGCTGCTCGACTGTCACCGTTCCGTCTGCTAACTCTTTCGCGTGGGCATAGATAATGGCCGTGCCATAGGCGTCACGGTAACTGTCCTTCATCAGGATCTTATTCTTGTATTTGGGGTCCCAAAGGCATTCCCAGCTCTCGACAATATCTTCGGTAACAAACTTCTTGTTATACAGCAGACCGGCCGTTCCCCACATATAGGGCACGACATAATCAGTCGTTTTCCTTCCCGGTTGGCTCAGTTTGTTCAACTGTTCCCGGATATAAGGAGAGACGTTATCCAGATAGTCCGGCGTTTTACCGAAGTTCCGGTCTATCGGAACGAGCAGGTTCTTCTTTAACATCCGCTCGATGATATATTCAGAGGGACAGATCAGGTCGAAATCCTCATGCCCGCGCTCAATCTTGGTCAACATGATTTCATTGATATCGAATACTTGATAGATGATGCGGATATCCTCGCCGGTCTGTTCCTTATACCAGGCGGGGAACTCGGCCAGGACATCTTCGTCGATATAGTCCGCCCAGTTATAGACTTTCAGGATATGGCTACGTTCTTCCTCCGAACGTCCGCATGAAGACATGATGCCTAAAAAGAGAATCAGCCTGTTGCTATTTTTAATAATCTGTTCATTTCCTGTTTTCCCTTTATTAGCTTTCGGATTTCTCCGCCCGTTTATTAATCACAATCAGAAGGACGAGTACCGTCACAAAGATAATCGTCGACAACGGACGCAGTTCCGGAGTCAATCCGCCTTTACGGGCATCCGCATAAATAAAGGTCGAGAGAGTTTCCAATCCTTCATTGCCGATCGTAAAGATTGTTACGGCAAAATCGTCGATCGAAAGCGTAAAAGCAAGTATAAACCCGCTGATCATTCCCGGGCGTATCTCCGGCAATATCACCTTGCGCAATGCCTGGAAAGGCGTTGCTCCCAAATCGAGCGCCGCCTCATAGACATTCTGGTTCATCTTCTTCAAGCGCGGCATCACACTCAGCACGACATAGGGAGTACAGAACGTGATATGCGCCAATACGACTGTCGTAAAGCCCTGCGAAACGCCAAAGCTCACAAACAGCAGGAAGAGGGAAACACCCGTAATGATATCGGCGTTCATCATCGGGATGGCATTTGCGAAATTCATCACCTGACGCGTCCGTGACCGCAGGTTAAAAATCCCGATTGCCGCAATACTGCCTAACAGTGTGGAAACGGTTGCTGCAATCATTGCAATCGCAAACGTATTCCAAAGAGCGCTCACCAATGAACGTTGTACACCGCCTGTAAACAACGAACTATACAGTTTGATTGAAAATCCCGTCCAATTCCCCAGCACCTTGGCTTCGGTGAACGAGAAAATCATAATAATCAGAATCGGGGAATAGAGCAGCACCAACAGGAGCCAGAGGTATCCTTTCGCCATTAACTTCGTCATCATATCACACCTCCTCCTTCGTTAGAAGCGTTGTCCTCTTCATTGGTAAAGAGAATGGTAACGCCGATGAGCAACAACATGATCAGGGAAAGCGCCGCCCCATAGTTCCACATACCGTTATAGATATTCTCCTGCACGGTCGTACCGAACAGTTTGATATTATTCATCGTCAGCAACTCGGCAATGGCAAAAGTAGAGACAGTCGGCATAAAGACCATCACGATCCCGCTCATCACACCAGGCATGGAAAGCGGCAATATCGTTTTCATAAAGACCTGGAAAGGGTTTGCCCCCAAATCCTGCGCCGCCTCGATCAGGCTGCGATCCATCTTCTGCAACGTATTATAAATCGGATAAATCATAAACGGAAGGAAGTTATAGACCATGCCGAACACCAACGCCCCCTCTCCCAACGGCAGGTTCAGGAAGTCGAACAACGCCACGGTTGCCAGCGTACGGATCAGGATATTCACCCACATCGGCAGGATAAAAAGAACGACCATCGTACGGGAAGTATTGAAACGCTCATGGCTCAGGATATAAGCCGCCGGATAACCCAGAACCAGACAGGCCAATGTCGTGATAATAGCAATCCCGATCGAATACACAAACGTATTGATAGCCTCGGGATGAATCATAAACTTACGGAAATTGGCAAAGGTGAAAGCGCCGTCGGCATCTGTGAAAGCATAGAGCACGATCAGCAACAAAGGCATCACCACAAAGACTGCCAGAAACAGGGCATAGGGAATCGTCCAGTTCCTGCGCCGCATGAAAAAAGACGAAATTTTACTTATTATCACTTCCTTCCTTATTAATAGATTGAACAATCCGTATATTTTCGGGTGCGATGGTAATGCCGACCCGGTCGCCGTCGTCCCAGACATCGTTCGTATCGACAAAGATATCCTCGTCCCAGTCGGTAAACACCGTCAGGTGATAATGGTTGCCTTTATACAGGATAAACTTAACTTCACCGGTCAGACGTCCGTCTTCCTCATTATCTTCCAGGATAACATCTCCGAAGTCGATCTCCACCCGGACCGGAGTCTCAGGCTCGATACCGGACACTTCCCTACATTCGAACGTACATCCTAAGAACTCCACATGCGTGGCATCGATCATCTTTCCTTCGAACGTATTGCAGACACGTTCCTTTTTCATCACATGGATGTCGAATGGCTTTACTAACAAACCGACCTCCTGTCCGGCATCGAAGCAATGGTAATCCTGTACCATGAACTCAAAGCCTTCGGGCGTCTGTACCATCATTTCATAATGAACACCTTTAAAGATGGAGGAAGTAACCGTTCCGGTAAGCATTGCCGCTTCCGAAGGTTCGAATATATAGATATCTTCCGGACGGATCACGACATCCACCGGTGTCTGCTCACCAAAACCTTCGTCCACACACTCGAACTCGTGTCCGGCAAAAGAAACCGATTTATCTTTAATCATCAACCCGTTCAGGATATTGCTCTCGCCGATAAAGTCGGCGACAAACGAATTGATCGGTTCGTTATAGATGTCGATCGGTGTCCCGATCTGCTGTATCTTTCCTTCACTCATCACCACGATGGTATCGCTCAAGGTAAGCGCCTCTTCCTGGTCATGGGTAACATAAATAAAGGTTATCCCTAAGGATTTATGCATCTCTTTCAGCTCCATCTGCATATCCTTACGCATCTTGAGGTCGAGAGCCGCCAACGGTTCGTCCAGCAAAAGCACCTCCGGTTCATTCACGATGGCACGGGCAATGGCTACACGCTGCTGTTGCCCGCCGGAAAGGGAATCGACATCGCGGTCCTCGTAATCGGTCATCCCCACCATTTTCAACGCTTGCTTCACTTTCTTTTCAATAACGGCAGCCGGCAACTTCTTCAACTTCAGCCCGAAAGCAATATTATTGAAGACATTCAAGTGAGGAAAAAGGGCATACTTCTGGAATACGGTATTGACCGGGCGTTTATGAGGAGGCGTTTGCGTGATTTCCTTTCCCGCAATGGTGATCACACCCTCCGAAGCGGTCTGAAATCCGGCAATCAGACGCAACAACGTCGTCTTTCCACAACCGGACGGCCCCAGAATAGTTACGAACTCGCCCTTACGGACAGACAAATTGACATCATTCAATACGGCCTTGTCCCCGAAAAACTTCGAGACATGCTCTACACCAATGATGCAGTCAGACTTTTGCATAGACTATACCTCTTTTTACCAATACAGATTAAACATATTCCGATTTTTCTTGCCTAAAGCGGCACAAAGGTATAGTAATAAATTGAAAATCGAGAATTGAGAAATAAACTATTTTGTTGTCCAGACTTCGCAATCCGATTTCTTTTCCTAATTTTGCCTGTACTACAAATAATACACAAACATTATGAAAACAATCCCATTCGCCATTGTCTTAGTCTTCCTGTCAATAAGTACCGGATGCAAGATGAATCCTGAAAAAAAAGAAAGACCTCTTCCCGTCTTCGATTTAGGTGAAGCTATCACAAAGCATGTTCCGGACACATTTACCTGGAACAGCATCACTAAACATATCACCTATATTCCCATATCGAGTACATCCGACCTTCTCTTCGCATCGGCCCAGCCAGTATATAGCGGCAAAGATTTCTACTGTGTGGTCGATCATAGAACCAGTACAATCTTCTGTACTGATAAAAACGGGAAAGTGATCCATTCTTTTTCAAAGAAGGGACAAGGTCCCGGTGAATATACCATGATCACATACGTACATGTCAACCCGCAAGAATCAACCATCCGGGTTTTCGACCAAAGAAGCAATAAATATATTGTTTATGACCTGGATGGAAACATGAAACAGGAGATTTTCCTGAAAGATAAAGAGATCACCACCCCTCTTTTCATCTCCGACAATTACACCGTAGCCAAAGGTCAAAACGATGCGCCTTATAGACTGTATATCACCGATAAAGAATTGAATATCCGGGAAGGTATGTTTCCTGCAGATACATCTCTAACAGAAATGGAACGTATGTGTATGACCTGGCAACTTAATTTCTGCCGAAACCGAGACCAAGCAATTGTCCATTATGTAAACGAAGACACGGTATTTACCGTCAACGGAACCGGTTTACAACCCCTCTGTATCTTTAAAAAAGGAGAATACAAACTTCCTGAAGAAGAAGCGAAGAAACCGATGGAGATGACTACCAGTGGTTCACCTTATATCCGGAGCATGTGGTTATCCTCCGTACCGGGCTATTATCTGATTGCCTATTTGCGGGAAAACCATTTCTTTTATGAAGTATGGGACCAGACTAATAATGAGATAATATCACGTTTTTCGAATGAAAAAGGAGAATGGGGCTTGCCTTTATGCCTTCCTTCCGGAAAAAAGGTACGGATAGATACAAGAAATATCTATATTAATGGCAATACGGTTATCTCCTATATCGATGCAGCAACAGCTGCTGAAGGAAAAGTCCCGGGAGTAAATGAAGATGATAATCCGGTTCTGGTCGTAATGGAATTATAGTAATAAGCCGACAGGACAGTTCATGTCGTTTAATACAATAACCCCCTTTTGATGCTATTTTTCTATTTCGTCCGAAATCTTGATCGATTTTGGATTGACTCTTTTTGCGGTTTAAGCTCCCCTTTCTGACAACAAGAAAAACGAGGTGCGCAGCTCATTTCGAAAAGCGTGCAATTTGATTGCCGAAAGACGGAAACGCCGACAAAGTGATAAACCTTAACTCCCGGAGAATCGCCTGTAGCAAAACGAAGACGGACTGCGTCTCAAATATGCAAGGAAAATTTCGGGAGCTTGTCGCCACGACGACCGTCTTCATCGCCCTCGCGACCGTCTTCATTGGAATGGCGACCGTCTTCATAGGGTACGGCGACCGTCTTCATGGCGATAAAGTACCTCGAAAATGAAATAAAGGTTGACTTCCCTGCCTAAAGACTCCCGGGAAAGAGGACAAAGTCCCTTTTTGAAGTCAAAAAAGCGGATTAACATTTGTTTTGTTTCGGATGCTTTTTAAGCCTGAAAAATGCGTTTTATACAATAAGCCCCCCAGGCAATCCCAATAAAAAAGCGGTTTGTGTGAAAAAGTTTTCAGAATTACTTACATTTGTCGATTATATTAAAATGAATCAGTTATGATCTGTTTTCCTAATGCCAAAATAAATCTGGGACTGAATGTCGTAAGCAAGCGCCCGGACGGCTACCACAATATCGAAACTATTTTCTATCCGGTTCCGGTGAAAGATGCACTGGAAATAGTCGGAGCCGACAGTTTTTCCTTCACGCAGACCGGGATTCCCGTCGATGCCCCGGCAGAAAAGAACCTGGTAATAAAAGCGATAAATCTGCTGAAAAGCCGGTACGAAATTCCTGAATTGAATGTCCATCTGTTGAAAGCAATCCCTTTCGGGGCCGGACTGGGCGGAGGATCGGCTGATGCCGCTTTTATGCTAAAGCTGCTCAATGATTTTTGCAAATTGGATATTTCGCAGGAAGAGCTGGAAAAGTTAGCATCCTCTATTGGGGCGGACTGCCCGTTCTTTATCCGCAATACACCGGTATTTGCTTCCGGCACGGGGAACATATTCGAGCCGGTGAAATTGTCGTTGAAAGGTTACCACCTTTGCCTGGTGAAACCGGATGTAGCAGTCTCCACACCCGAAGCCTATGCAAACGTGACACCGCAAGCGCCCCATGTCTCGCTAAAAGAGATTGCCGAAAAACCGGTGACGGACTGGAAAGAGCTGATGATAAACGATTTTGAAAAGAGCGTTTTCCCGAAATATCCGGTGATCGGGGAAATAAAAGAGACGCTCTACAGGGAAGGTGCGCTCTATGCCTCGATGTCCGGTTCCGGTTCATCCGTCTTCGGACTGTTCAGGGAAGCAACCGGATTGAAAGGACTGTTCCCGGATTGTTTTGTCTGGGAGGGACAATTGCCATGAATAAAATAGCGGAATTCTTCGATACCCTGGCAGACCGCTGGGACGAATTGTGCACGCATGATCCGGAGAAGCTGAACCATATCCTGCAAAACACCGGACTCCGGAAGGGGCTTCGTATCCTGGATGTGGGGTGCGGCACGGGAGTATTGGAAAGTTATCTCCTGCCTTATTCTCCGCAACGGATTGTCGGAGTCGACATATCGCCGGGCATGATTGAAAAGGCACGGAGCAAGTATGCGACACCGATTGTCGATTTCCGTTGCCTGGACGTGCTGGATCTGCAGGGAGAGTCGTTCGACTATATCATTGCCTACAGTGTCTTTCCTCATTTTCCGGAACCGGAAAAGCTTATCTCCCACCTCGCCGGACTGCTTACGGCAGGGGGCGAACTGGTGATTTGCCACAGTGAAAGCCGTGATAAGATCAACGGTCATCATGATAAACACGCCGGAAAACTATCCGAAGGATTGCCTCCGGTGGAAGAATTGGCCGGCATGTTGTCCCCTTTCTTCACCGTGAAGACGGCTGAAGACAACGAGCGACTCTATATGATCAGCGCTACACGTAAACAAACATTATAAACATACACAAATATGAATCAAAAGATTAAACTTATCCCGGTACTCCTCTTCTCGGCTTTCGCGGCACAAGCTGCGGACGACGTCAAGGTGATGCAGTACCTTCATGCCGGCCCTGTTGCGGTGAACAAGCCCATCCTAACAGACAGCCTGAACGTCAACGGCAAACCTTTCGAAGCAAAAAACCTGGTCAAGTCGACTGTCCCGTTCGACCGGGCATTGAGTAATGCAACCGTTATCGATGCAGACACGGCAGGACTGATCACCGTTCCTGCCCCCGAAAAAGGATATGCCCTGCATCTTTACTCTTTCTACCTGAACAGTGACCGCTACACCAAAGGTTCATTGGAGGTATCCGCCGGGCACATTCGAGGTGTTCGTCAACAACAAACCGGTCGGCGCGACTTCCGAGCTGACACTGGAACCGCACCGCTATGAAGTGGTAGTGAAATATCTGACTGCAGAGACCGACACTTGCCCCTCCACGCTGAAAGCGCTTTTCAAAAGTGAAGAAGAGGCTCTGGTTACAGCATCCCTCGATCCGGAGAAACGATATACCTCGCGCGACATCCTCGAAGGAACACAGTTTCGCGGGACGAGCGTCTCCCCGAACGGTAAATATGTATTGGTAAAATACTATACCCGCATGGAAGGCGGCAAGAGCGAACAGTATGCCCAACTGCGGGACGCGGCAACCGGACGTGTATTGCTGCAGGACAAAGGCTTTATCCTGAGTGCCGACTGGATGCCGACCAGCAATAAAATGTATTTCACCCGTACGGGATTGAACGGAAGCGAGCTGGTCACCGTAGATCCTGCCACCATGCAGGAAGAAGTACTGGCTGAAAACCTGCCGGAAGGAAGTTTCAGCTTTACGCCGGACGAAAAGACTCTGCTCTACACGATCCAGGAGGAAGGACCGAAAGACGGGCCGGATATGCTCCGCATACTGGAGCCGAACGACCGCCTGCCCGGTTTCCGTAACCGCTATTTCATCTGGCGTTACGACCTTCAGACCGGCTTGTACGAGCAGTTGACATACGGGCATAACAACACGTTCATCAACGATGTAAGTGCAGACAGCCGTTACCTGCTGTTCAGCACCAGCGAACAGGATTACACTGCGCTGCCCAGCTCAAGCAATTCGATGTATAAACTGGACTTGCAGACAATGGCTGTCGACACATTGTGGGAAGGCGCCAAATACATCAACGCAGCCACTTTCTCGCCGGACGGCAAACAACTGCTGGTATTCGGCTCCGGTAACGCATTCGACAATATCGGTCTGAACATCAAAGAAGGACAAATCTCCAACACATACGACGGACAGATTTTCCTGTATGATCCGGCAACCCGGAAAGCGAAAGCGCTCACCAAAGACTTCAATCCGAACGTCACGACCGCACAGTGGAGCAAATATGACGGACAAATCTATATGCTGACGGAAGACCAGGATTACCAGCGCGTCTATACCTGCAATCCGGCAAACGGGAAGATTCGCCGGATAAACCTGCCGGAAGATGTGATTTACAACTATTCGTTGGCCGAAGCCGCCCCGGTAATGTACTATTACGGCCAGAGCGTATCCAATGCCAACCGCCTGTACTGCTATAATACGAAGAGCAATAAGAACCAGCTGATCTACGACCTGTCTGCCGACAAGCTGAAAGACGTCAAGTTCGGCGAAGTCCATGACTGGAACTTTACCTCTGCCGACGGAACCGTGATCCAGGGACGCTACTACCTCCCGCCCAATTTCGATGCGGCAAAGAAATATCCGATGATCGTCTACTATTACGGAGGTACATCCCCGACGAACCGCGCGCTGGAATTTAGCTATTCCATGCATATGTACGCAGCTCTCGGCTATGTGGTCTATACGCTGAATCCAAGCGGTACGACCGGCTTCGGACAGGAATTTGCAGCCCGCCATGTCAATGCGTGGGGAACCAAGACTGCCGACGAGATCATCCAAGGCACGGAACAGTTCTGCAAGGAACATACCTTCGTCAATCCGAAAAAGATCGGTTGTGCAGGCGCCAGCTACGGTGGTTTCATGACCCAGTATCTGCAAACCAAAACCGATCTGTTTGCCGCCGCCGTCAGCCATGCCGGCATCAGTGCCCTGAGCAGTTACTGGGGCGAAGGATATTGGGGATACGGATATTGCTCGGTTGCCAATACGGGCACTTATCCCTGGAACAATCCGGAGTTCTTCACCCGACACAGTCCGCTGTTCAACGCCGACAAGATCAAAACTCCGCTCCTGCTGCTCCACGGCAATGCAGATACAAACGTACCTATCGGCGAAAGCATCCAGATGTTCCTGGCGTTGAAGATACTTGGAAAGACAGTTGAGTTTGTCCAGGTAGACGGCGAGAACCACGGAGTGGCCGATTATAAGAAACGGCTGGAATGGCAGAACACGATCTTCGCCTGGTTTGCCAAATACCTGAAAGACGAACCGCAATGGTGGGACGCTCTTTATCCGGAAAGACATCTATAAACCAAAAAGGTACATCTAAAGGGAAAGCCCCTCCGGATGTACCTTTTTTTAATAACCTAAATCTTTTTACCTAATTACAACCTTCTTATTTAATATTCGGATTCAATGCATGCCATTCGGAGATCGGAGGCAACACGCCCATTGCGATCACCTCGTCACGCAAAGCGCAAAGGTGTTCGTAGCTCTTTTCCAAAGCAGCCTCTTCTTCCGGAGTTCCTTTCACATCCTTCAGGCTACACCGTCTTTTGTAATGGAAGTTTCCCATGCCATCATGATATGGTCGAACTTGCCATTCGATACGTAAGCGCCTGCCGGCCAGCGGAACGGTTTGCCTCCCATAGCGGCGGCGATCATTTCGATAGAAACATAAGACGGGCTCTGGAAAGAAGAACGGCCACGCAAAGCAATGATGTTGGCACCGCCTTTTGTCACCTTCGTCTGGATTTCAGCCCACTGTTCTTTGGTCAACTTATCAGTTCCGATCATATCTGTCAACGGTTTGCCGCTGACTTTTGCCGTAGAAGCGTAGACAGCCATCTGTTCGCCATGACCTCCGTATGTGCGGCAGTTTTCGACTACATCCATAGATACGCCGAAATGTTTTGCCAGTTCGCTACGCAGGCGGGTAGAATCCAAAGCGGCCAATGTCGTTACCTGCGACGGTTTCAAACCGGCATACAATAAAGTGATCAGACCGGTAATATCAGCCGGGTTGAATATCACGACAATATGTTTAACATCCGGACAGTAAGCCTTTACGTTCTTTCCGAACTCTTCCGCGATAGCAGCATTGCCTTTCAGCAAATCTTCACGGGTCATGCCGGCTTTACGGGCAGCACCACCTGAATTTACGATATACTTGGCACCGGTCAGCGCTTCTTTGATATCGGAAGTGAACGTTATATTCACACCTTCAAAACCACAATGGAATAATTCTTCCGCCACTCCTTCCAAACCCGGAGCATACGGGTCATACAAGCAAATATTGGAAGTAAGTCCCATCATGATGGCAGTCTGTGCCATGTTTGAACCAATCATACCTGCTGCACCTACGATCGTGAGCTTTTCGTCTGTTAATGTTTTCATATTGTATTGTTTTTAAATATATATCTTCTTATGTAACACTTCCGGCTCCATAAAGTTCGCCCGGAAACCTTAATTCTTATTTCCTTTGCAAAGATAAACAGTTTAAAAATCCCTTGCCAATCATTAATTCCTATCTCCCATAAGAAAAAGTTATATCGGCTCAGTCCGTATCTTCCAGTTGGAAGATTTCATCCACATGCTTCCCGAAAATACCGGCAATCTTCAATGCCAGGACAGTAGAGGGAATATACTTGCCCGACTCTATCGCATTGATCGTTTGGCGGCTCACACTTGTCGCTTCCGCCAACTGCTGTTGCGTCATCTTCTTGATTGCTCTTTCCACCCGTATCGTATTATTCATCTTCTACTCCATTCTTTTTAAATTGATACAAATCCCATCTGTATTTTACAATAAAAAATATCAGGACAGTGAACAACCCGACAAATGCGACACTCAGATAGGCAGCGCCATATATAAATATGGTAGCCAGGATCAGCAATAAATAATTAACCAATATAGCCCAAACCAAAGAGTTCATACGAATCCTGGCTATGCACTCATCTTCATCTTTCTCTCTTGAAAAACCTACAAACAAGAGAGAAACGGCCAAACCGATCGATGCAATTTCATCCAAAGCCCCATTTTCACCCACATCCAGCAAAACATCGATAAAACCCCTTTGCTCGGGAGAATGGTTAAACGGCGGAAACTGAAACAATTGAAATCCATCCGATCCGTAATTAAATACATACAAACAATAAATGCTTAACAACCCGAACGGGATTAATAAGCTCCAGCCTATCTTCCTGAAGACGGCAGGAAAAAGATAATTTGCTTTCATAATATTCAAGTATTTGTAATGCCACAAATGTAAAGTGTATTTTACATTAAAACAAATAAAACAGACAAAAAGTAAAGCAAACTTTACTTTTAAGCAAACTCTCTCTTCTCTACAATCTTAATCTTGTAACTCTATTTCGGCAGGAAATTCGTATCTTTGCAGATATGAAGACATCAGACCGGAGGCTTGGTTGCCGACTACCAAGAAAGAAGTTGAAGCTCGCGGATGGGATTATATAGATGTGGTGCTTTTCAGCGGGGATGCGTATGTAGACCATCCTTCGTTCGGGGCGGCTGTTGTCGGACGGACACTCGAGTCGATGGGACTGCGCGTTGCCATTGTGCCGCAACCGGACTGGCGCGGAGATTATCGTGATTTCAAGAAGTTAGGAGCTCCCCGCCTCTTCTTTGGCGTCTCTGCCGGAGCGATGGATTCGATGATCAATCACTATACGGCCAACAAACGACTGCGCAGCGACGATGCTTACACACCGGATCGCCGGGCAGGGATGCGCCCGGATTATCCCAGTATTGTTTATACAAAGATATTGAAAGAGATTTACCCGGATGTTCCTGTCGTATTGGGAGGTATCGAAGCCTCCTTGCGACGTGTTACGCATTATGATTATTGGCAGGACAAATTGCTTCCGGGTATTCTGAAGGACAGCCCGGCCGACTTGCTGATTTATGGCATGGGAGAACTTCCCCTCAAAGAACTGGTCACCCGGCTACAGGCGGGAACTCCTTTCCATGAGCTCAAAGACATTCGCCAGACAGCTTATCTGACTGATACGGTAGAATCGCTACCGGACGACATCAATCTCTTTTCGCACGAAGAATGTCTGCGCGACAAGCTGAAACAGGCAAAGAACTTCAAGCATATAGAAGAAGAATCCAACAAGCAACATGCCTCGCGTATCCTGCAAAAAGCGGGGAAACAGACCATAGTCGTGAACCCTCCCTTCCCGCCGATGACGGAAGAAGAGATCGACGCTTCATTCGATCTGCCCTACACGCGCCTGCCCCATCCCAAGTATAAAGGAAAGACGATACCGGCTTTCGAGATGATCAAGTTCTCGGTAAATATCCACCGGGGATGCTTCGGCGGCTGCGCATTCTGCACGATCTCGGCGCATCAGGGAAAGTTTATTGCATCCCGCAGCAAGGAATCTATCCTGAAAGAAGTGAAAGAGATTACCCAAATGCCCGACTTCAAAGGCTACCTGAGCGATCTCGGAGGCCCTTCCGCCAATATGTACCGGATGAAAGGGAAGAATCCGGACATCTGCGCCCAATGCAAGAAACCGTCCTGCATCTCTCCCGTCGTCTGCAAAAACCTGAATGCAGACCATTCACCGTTATTAGATATCTATAAAGAGGTGGACAGCCTGCCGGGAATCAAGCGTTCTTTTATCGGAAGCGGTGTACGTTACGACCTGCTCCTGCATCGCTATGCAAATGAGAATCTGAATAAGACGGCCCAGAGCTATACGGAAGAGCTAATCGCCCGCCATGTATCCGGCCGCCTCAAAGTGGCGCCCGAACACACCGAAGATAATGTATTGAAGATGATGCGTAAGCCCTCTTTCGAGCTTTTCGGACAATTCAAAAAGATATTCGACCGTGTAAACAAGCAACACGGCCTGAACCAACAGCTGATTCCCTATTTCATCTCCAGCCATCCCGGTTGTACGGAGGCGGACATGGCAAACTTAGCTATCCAGACCAAGAAACTGCATTTCCAACTGGAACAGGTACAGGATTTCACGCCTACGCCTATGACGCTGGCAACCGAGATGTATTACACAGGCTATCATCCCTATACGCTCGAAAAAGTGTACACCGCCCATACCAAAGAACAGAAGCTGGCACAACGGCAGTTCTTCTTCTGGTATAAGCCGGAGTTCCGCCGCCAAATCACGCAGGCGTTGCAAAAGATCGGGAAGAAAGACTTGGTCGGGAAATTATTTGGTAAATGAAATCTTATATAACCAATATGAATATAACACTTAGACTTGAGCAACCTCGGATTATTCCGAAACGGAATATGTAACACGGGAAGCCTTTTGGAACCACTATTCCCCGGGCTGTTATGAACATTACTTACTGCACATCATGCGCAACTGCCCGAGTTTCGTGCCCGAGCTTGACATCATTGCAGAATGCGACGGCAAAATCGTCGGAAACGCCGTCTGCCTCAAAGCAGCGATCAAGGCGGATAATGGCAATGATTATGAAGTGCTGAGCTTAGGCCCGATCTCCGTCCTTCCCGAATACCAACGTAAAGGTATTGGCGGCAAGCTGATAGAACAGACCAAAGACACCGCCCGTAAAATGGGATTCCGTGCCATCTTGTTGTGCGGAGACCCGGACTATTACCTGCGGCAAGGATTTATACCGGCCGAAACCTTGGGCATACGGACTGCCGATAATATGTATATGACCGCACTCCACGTTTGCGAATTATATGATAACGCACTGGCTGATGCCAAAGGGCGTTATTTTGAAGATACGATCTATGAGATTGATGAAACCGCAGCCACTGCGTTCGACAAGAATTTCCCTCATAAAGAATTGGTAACCGGAACACCGATGCAACGACGCTTCGAGGAGCTTTCGGCCATGATAAGAAAAGCGTAACACTTTTAAATTTTAATTCTCATGAAACATGTATGCACTAAGTGCCCGTTACGGGCCAAGTATGACAAAGCCCCAAAATCATTAATCGGAAGATTCTGGCGTTGGCACATCGACTATTGTCCGGGATGGAGAAAGTATTTTACTTCCTTGAGCAAGGAAGAGCAGGCGGAACTGCGTAAACAGTATAAATTCACCAGATATGCTTAAGTAAAAGAAAAGTTTCACGCCGAAGAAACTTTTGTTCCCTCTGGGAGAAACTTTTGTTTCATGCCGGAGAAACTAAAGTTTCACCCTAAGGAAACAGGTGAAACTTTAGTGTCCTATTTTTATGCTTTTACGGCAATCACTTCGATCTCGACCAGGCCATTCTTCGGCAGCGTCTTGACAGCTACAGCCGAACGGGCAGGAAATGTTCCTTCGAACTGGGAAGCATAAACTTCATTCATGGCGGCAAAGTCACCCATGTCGGCCAGGAAAACAGTCGTCTTCACAACATCGTTGATGCTGAGTCCGGCTTCTGCCAGGATTGCATGGACATTCTTGAATGCTTGCACAGTCTGTTCTTTTACTCCGCCTTCAACGAAGTTGCCTGTTGCCGGATCCATGCCTAACTGGCCGGAAGCAAAAAGCATATTTCCTACTTGTACAGCCTGGCTGTACGGGCCGATAGCGGCAGGCGCGTTTTTTGTTGCGATTACTTTCTTCATTGTCTCTTTATTTTAGTGATGTTTATTGTGCTTGTTCATTCATCCGCTGGCGGACTACTTCATAAATCAGGATGGAAGAGGCCACCGAGACGTTCAACGAGCCGATCGTGCCAAACTGCGGTATCTTCACCATGCTGTCGCAGATGCGGAGGTTATCCATGGAAACACCCGTATCTTCAGCTCCCATCACAATGGCAACAGGACCTTCATATTTAATAGCGGTATAATTCTCGTAAGCCTTTTCGCTGGCGGCATAGACTTTCACTCCGGATTCCTGCAGGAAACGGATTGCCTGCGAAATACTCTTCTCTTTGCAGACGGGCAAAACGTGAAGCGCACCAGCCGACGTCTTGATCGCATCGGCATTCACCGTAACGCTTCCTTTCTGGGGAATCACAATGGCGTCCACACCGGCACACTCGCAGGTACGGGCTATCGCTCCGAAATTGCGGACATCGGTAATACCGTCCAGCAACACAATAAAAGGATTCTTCCCTTGTTCATACACAAACGGTATGATATCTTCCAGACGCTGATAGGTCACAGCCGGGATGAACGCGATCACTCCCTGGTGGTTCTTGCGTGTCAGACGATCCAGACGTTCAGCCGGCACACGCTGCACGGGTATGTCGCGCCCTTTCAACACGTCGAAAAGTTCACGGGACAGATCACCCTGCAATTCGCGTTTCACCAATATTTTATCAATCTCTTTATCGGCCTGGACAGCCTCGATCACGGCACGGATGCCAAACACCATTTCGTTTTCCTTCATTATTCTATGTCTTTTCTTTTCGTCGGGCAAAGATACAAAGATTTAGCTATATCAGCTACTTTATCTTAGCTATCGCCCTCCAGCTTTTGGTGGGAAAATAAATAAGCCCGCCGCAGAAACAGCAGGCCGGTAATGATCAATGCAGACGAAAGACCGGTATAGAAAACGGAAATAAACGAGTTGGGAAGCAGATGGAAGTGACGGATGGTGATTCCGAAAGTAATCATAAAGATCATCACGATCCAGCCTTTGACATCAAAAAAGGAGAAAGGACAATTCTTTTCTCCTTTTTGTGAAATACGCTCCGAATGCTTGACAAACAGGCGGCGGAATACGAATTGGAAGAAGAGCAGAAAAACAACAGTCGCCTCTCCCATCTTAAATAACCAATAATGGGCATCATTCAGCCAAGTGACGATGCCGATCCGTAAGATATTGACGCCTGCTATTATCCAAATGCACCCGGCTATAAAAAGCAGGGTGCGTCTGTTCACTCTAAAACCCATTTATCAAACACTTTTCTCCATGCTCTTTCGGGTGTTCGTACGTTGACGACTGTTTGTACGATCCTTGTCCGAGCGTTTATTATCCTTTTTATCCTTTTTATTCTTGTCGTAATGTTTGTCTTTATCGCGGTCCGGGCGCTTCTTGTCGTATTTGCCGTTATCGCGATTATCCTTGTTCTGTTTATTTTTATGGTCATCGAAATGGGGACGACCTCCGTCATGATTGGGGCGATTGTTATTGTGAGGCGGACGGACATTATTAGGAGCCGGTTTAGAATGGTTATGCCCCGGGCGGTCATACTTGCCGGGATACCATTTGCCATCGTCAAAGTGATTAGTCCACCGGTTGTTCGTATATTCCCACTGGCCATGCCAGTAATGATCCTCATACCGATGACAGATATTCGACGGGCGGTAATTCGGATAATGCGGATTATCATACCAACCGCGCCAATCATGGATACGTGTCGGTGTTTCGCGGACGAAACGGACATACAACCGGAACTGCGAAGGCGAAAGGATACGCTGCAATTTCCGGTCGCGTTCCATCCTTAACTTGTATATCTTCTGGGCAGACTGGTCCCAATAGCGGTAATTCCGGCATGCCTCACGTTCTATCTTCTCTCCGTATTTATGGATGATCTTGTGATACTCGGCTGCCTGGCGGTTTGTCATACGGATTGCCTGTTCCATCCAAAGGCAATTCTGGCAATGCGGTTCGTTCCATCCGAAGCTGATCCAGAATTGTGCGTGTCCCTGCAAGCTGCAGAAAAGGACTACCATTAATATAATACTCAATCTCTTCATGTCACTCTACTTTTTAAGTTAGCAATTATATCATCTTGCTATTATGACCATCCATCGATGGAAAGGTTTAATTCTTCGCTTTCAATAATTCTTTCGCATTGGCAATGGAAGCACCGGTCAACGAAGCACCACTCAGCATGCGCGCGATCTCTTTCACACGTTCTTCCTTATTCAATTTCTTGATACGGGTTACTGTCCGGTCCTCCGTATCTTCCTTATAAACAAAATAATGCTCTTTTCCTTTTGCTGCGATCTGGGGAAGATGGGTAATGGCGAATACCTGCATCTTTGTACCTAATTCCTGCATGATATCGCCCATTTTATCGGCAATATCACCGGATACTCCCGTATCGACTTCATCAAAGATAATAGCAGGCAAAGCCGTAAATCCGGCAATCATAGCCTTGATGCATAACATCAGGCGCGATATTTCACCACCGGAAGCCGTCTGCGCCACCGGTTGCAGTTCCGCACTCTTATTGGCGGAGAACATAAACCGGATTTCGTCCATTCCATCGCTTTCCGGCTCCGGTCGGGCAACAAAATCGATGGCAAAACGCGTATTCGGCATCCCTAACGGAACGATCATCTCCACCAGTTGCGAAGCGATTGCCCTTGATGCGATCTTACGCTGTTCGCTCAACACGGCGGCTTGCTGAAGCAGCTCCTGATGAGAGACCTCCAATTGCTTCTTCAACGATTCGATCTGATCGTCAAACGAATCGATCTCCTTCAACTGTTCCTCGTATTTATCCTGTTGCTCGATCAACTCTTCGACGGTCGAGACACGGTGTTTCTGTTCCAGGGAATAAAGTGTATTGAGACGGTCGTTTACCCAATCCAGGCGTTCCGGGTTAAACTCGATGTCTTCCTTTTGCACCTCCGTTTCGGATGCCAGGTCGTTCATGTCGATATAAGCAGAGCGCAGTCGTTCCGCGATTTCCTTTGCTTTCGGATAGTAGCGTTCCAGGCTGTCTGCGGTGGAAAGGGCTTCTTTAATCAGTTGGACAGCTCCCTGCTCTTCTCCGTTCAGCAATTGTGTGATCTTATAGAGAGAACCTTTTATCTCTTCCGCATGGGAAAGAGTTTCCAGTTCCTGTTCGAGTTCTTCCTGTTCGCCGACAACAAGATTGGCTTCCGTCAACTGTTCCAACTGGAAACGGACGTAATCTTCTTCCTGTTTGGTTTGAGCTGCTTTTTCTGTCAGTTCCTTTAACTCCCTTTTCAGAGACAGGTAACGGGTGTATTCCTTGCGGTAAAGGATCAGCAATATATCATTTTCAGCCATTACATCGATCACTTTCAGCTGGAAACGGTTATCCCCTAACAAAAGATTCTGGTGTTGCGAATGGATATCGATCAGGCGGCTTCCCAGTTCCTTTATTACCGTGAGTGAAACGGGAGAATCATTTACAAAAGCCCGGGATTTACCCGAAGCAAACAGTTCCCGGCGAAGGATACAGACCTCTGCGTCATATTCCAAGTCGTTGGACTGGAAGAATTCTTCTAACTTATATCGGGACACATCAAAGACTGCCTCTATCACGCATTTTTCAGAACCGTTCTTAATACTCTTTCCGTCCGCACGCTGTCCGAGCACCAGCGACAGGGCACCCAATATGATGGACTTTCCGGCTCCCGTCTCACCGGTTATTACCGAAAAGCCTTTGTCAAACTTAATATCCAGGCTATCTATCAGAACAAAGTTCCGTATAAATAAAGACTTCAGCATAGTTGTTTCAGATTACTTTTTAAGCGATTCCATACGTGTCGTAAGAGCCGGATAGAGGTTGGACAGCATTTTATAACCATCCTGCTTCTCCTGTGTCGTTGCCTTCGAATAGATCAGGACAACTTCATCCAGCTTCGCATCGGCAAACATCTGGAGCAATGGAGAGGTCGGACGGGCACTTTTGATCTGTTCCAGGACAGGAAGCAGACCGATGATGGTCGTACGTCCGCGATCCGGATTTGCCGCCATTTCATCGAGACCTTTACGGTGATAATTATACCACATATCACGAAAAAGATCGGAAGTATTATCGCTCAGCGCCGTTGCCAATGCGTGACGGTTCCGATCGTTTTCGAAGGCTTTCCAGCCGGTCCACGAAGGCTGTGACTGTGCCAGGCTGACGATCTGTTGCGCCTGCTGCAGGAAAGCGCTGCCGCCTTTCGGTGAAAAGCTGTCGAAATCGAGTCCGAGGATCGTGTAAATATAATATACAACGGTAGCAATCAGATTGTTGCTCAACGTATTTTCCGTATATTCCAACGGCTCGAATTCGGTATAATCAAAAGAAAGCTCCGTATCGCGATAGTTCAATATCGTAGTCGTATAACTGGAATTATAGACCGGGCGGCGGGCCTGTACCTGAATCTCGCCCTTAAAACTATTGTCCGACACGACTTCATTGATGATAAGAGTCATGGTACAGTCGATGCGTTCGTTCACCGCGAAAGTTGCGTCCGTCCACTTCTTGTTATTGACAAACTCGTTCAGCGCAGTTTGCAGGGTGGTGAATACCTGTTTGTTGGTACTCTGTATCTTATCACTGTTGATCGTGATACGGGCATTCAACTCCTGCGCCTCGCCCCAAAAGGGAGCTGCGCCCAGCAAGCATATACATAACAATCTCTTAATCATTTTCATTTTAATAACGTTGCCAATTTGTTTACGATATCGACAGCCACTCCCTGTTTGCTCTTCAGCGGATAAGCGACCGACTCTCCTTCCTTGTCGATGATGGTGATCTTGTTCGTATCGCAACGGAAACCGGCACCTGCATCTCTCAACGAGTTGAGCACGATGAAATCGAGATTTTTCCGCTTCAGCTTGCCTTCTGCATGAGCGGCTTCATCATTCGTTTCGAGCGCGAACCCGACCAACACCTGCCCTTCCCGCTTGATGGCTCCCAGCGAGGCAGCAATGTCCTTGTTCGGGACCAGGCGAAGCGTCATCTCTCCTTTCGTCTCCCGCTTGATCTTTTCGGCAGCCTGCACATCCGGACGATAATCCGCGACAGCAGCACAAAGGATACCAGCATCTGCCTTCGGGAAAGCCGCCATAGCAGCCTGATACATCTCTTCGGCAGACTCGACATCGACCCTTTTGATGTTCGGATGAACCGTTTTCAAGGAAACCGGACCCGCTATTAGCGTTACCTCCGCTCCCTGCTGCACACAGGCTTCCGCCAGTGCAAATCCCATCTTTCCGGAAGAATAGTTACCTATAAAACGTACAGGATCTATCTTTTCATATGTCGGACCGGCAGTTATTACAATCTTTTTTTTTTCGAGTTGTGTTTGGGAAGCAAAGAAATCCTCCAATGCAGCCACGATCTTATCCGGTTCTTCCATGCGCCCTTTGCCAACCAAGTGACTGGCAAGTTCTCCTTCGGCAGGCTCGATGATACGGTTTCCGAATGAACGGAGACGATCCAGGTTCTGCTGTGTGGAAGGATGTGCGAACATATCCAGATCCATTGCCGGAGCAACGAATACAGGCGCTTTACAAGACAGGTAAGTGGTGATCAGCATATTGTCGGCAATGCCGTTTGCCATCTTCCCGATCGTCGAAGCCGTAGCCGGAGCGATCAGCATGACATCCGCCCAAAGGCCGAGATCGACATGGCTGTTCCACGTCCCGTCGCGGTTCGAGAAAAACTCGCTGATCACCGGATGGCTGCTCAAAGTCGATAAAGTAAGCGGCGTAATAAATTCTTTTCCGGCAGGCGTAATGACAACCTGGACCTCCGCCCCTTTCTTGACCAGCGAACGGATGATATAGCTGCTTTATATGCTGCAATACTCCCCGTGATTCCTAATATGATATGTTTACCTTTCAAATTATTCTCCATAACCCATTTCTGTATCTCTCCGGACGAAACCGGAATTTCATAAGCATGAAACTTTTGTTCCATGGGCATGAAACTTTATTTCCATAGGCATGGAACTTTTGTTTCATAGGCATGGAACTTTTTTCCCATAAGAACGGGAGAGTGATTACAAGCGCAGCGCCATAATCTCGCGAGCCACCTTACTGTCGATGTTATGATGTTCGCCTAACTTCCATCCCTGCTTGTCGACAGGGGCAGCCAGTGCATCCAGATCTTTTTCCGTGATGCCGCACTCGCCGAGGCGTGTTTTCAATCCCATCCGGCGGAAGAAGTCTTCACAGGCTGCAATGGTTTTATGCGCACGTTCCTCTTCCGAACCTTCGGTAATACCGAATACGACCTCACCCATACGAGCCAGTTTCACCTGTTTCTCTTTAAACATATAAGTCATGACGCCCGGTAAAAGAATAGCCAGTGTCTGTGCGTGATCCAACCCGAACTGTGCCGTCAGCGAATAGCCCATGCGATGGGATGACCAGTCTTGCGGAACTCCCTGGCCGATCCAGACATTCAGCGCATTGGTTGCCGCCCACATCAGATTGGCACGGATATCGTAATCATTCGGCTGATCCAGCACTTTCAATCCTTCTTCGTGGATGACACGCATCAGGCCTTCCGAGAAAGCATCCTGCACTTTCGCATTGACCGGATAGGTCAGATATTGTTCTACGACATGAATAAAGGAGTCGACAACCCCGTTCGCCACCTGACGGGCAGGCAATGAATAGGTTACTTCCGGGTCCAGGACAGAGAATTTCGGGAAGATCAGCGGACTGGCGAAATTCAGTTTCTCACGGGTCGACACACGCGAAATAACCGAACGTTCGTTCATCTCCGAGCCGGTAGCCGCCAACGTAAGCACCGTTCCCAAAGGCAACGCGCTCTTTATCTGGCCGCCTTTTGAAAGAATATCCCAGGGATCGCCTTCAAAACCGACGGAAACGGCAATAAACTTCGTAGCGTCGATCACCGAACCACCGCCTACAGCCAACAGAAAATCGATATTCTTTTCCCTGACGATCTCCACTGCCTTCATGCAGGTCTCGTAATGCGGATTCGCCTCTATGCCGGGAAATTCCGTTACGTCAAAACCTTTCAAGGCATCCGTCACTTGCTCATAGATGCCATTCTTCTTGATGCTTCCGCCTCCATACACCATCAAAACCTTGCTCCCTTCGGGAATCAAAGCAGACAAACGGGCAATGGAACCTTTACCAAAAACAACCTTTACAGGGTTACAGAACTCAAAATTATTCATTATTCTTATTTTGAATTAAAACCTCTCAATTTAATTTCTGTCAACATCTTCTTGGTGTTCAATGGGAAATCGCCATTCATGATCCAGGAATAATAGCCCGGATCGTTCTTCAGCACCTCTTCCACCAAACGGCCTTTATATTTACCGAAGTTAATCACCTCTTCTCCCTTGTCGTTGTAAACCATACGGCCTGCAAAGTCCACATTATTGCCATAGCTCGAATATTGGGAAAGGAAATTGATGTCGTTCTGCAACTCCGGATAGCGGTCCAATTGCGCCTTCAGCACTTCATAAGTCGCCATCGTATCGGCCTCCGCCGTATGCGCATTTTCAAGGCTTTTGTCGCAATAGAACTTATAGGCTGCGGCAAGTGTACGCTGTTCCATCTTATGGAAAATGGTCTGCACATCCACAAACTTGCGTTTATTGAGGTCGATATCGACACCGGCACGAAGAAACTCTTCTGCCAACAATGGAATATCAAAACGGTTGGAGTTGTATCCGGCCAGGTCGCACCCTTCAATCTGGGCTGCCAGCGATTTGGCTATTTCTTTAAAAGTAGGACAGTCTTTTACATCTTCATCCGTAATGCCATGGATAGCCGTAGATTCCGGTGGAATGGGCATTTCCGGATTGATCCGTCTCGTTTTAGACTCTTCTTTTCCGTTCGGGTGAACCTTCACAAAAGAGATTTCGACGATACGGTCTTTTACAATATTAATACCCGTAGTCTCCAAATCAAAGAAGACTAACGGGTTTTTCAGGTTTAACTGCATTTCTTATGTATTAATCATTCAACATCATAGGCATCAGCAGCATCAGCAGGTCTTCATTCTCTTCGTTTTCAGAAGGAACGATCAGGCCGGCGCGTGAAGGATCAGCCAGTTCGAGTATCACCTCTTCCGAGTTGATGTTGCTCAATATTTCAATCAGGTAAGTAGCTTTAAAGCCAATGCTCAATTCCGTTCCGTCGAAGTTGCAAACGATCTTTTCTTCAGCGGAAGTAGAGAAATCGATGTCCTGGGCGGAAACCACCATCTCGCTTTCTTTCAACTGCAACTTCACAAGGCTACTTGCCGGATTGGAGAAAACGGAAACACGCTTCAGGGCGTTCAGGAAAGACACGCGGTCAATCGTCACCTTGAACGGGTTTTCCTGCGGGATCACACTGTTATAGTTCGGATAACGTCCTTCAATCAGGCGGCAAACCATTTCGAAGTTCGAACAGCGTACATAGGCGTTGTTGTCGTCGAACTTGATGACAACCGCCTCTTCCTCTTTCGAAAGCAACCCTTTCAGGATGTTAGCCGGCTTCTTCGGTAAAATGAAAGATGCTCTTTCCGGCGATTTCACCGAAAGATTGCGCAGGCGCACCAGTTTATGTCCGTCGGAAGCGACAAAAGTCAGGTCGTCCGTATGGATATCGAAGTAAACACCGTTCATAACCGGACGAAGCTCGTCGTCAGCAGTGGCAAAGAGGGAACGGCTGATACCGTTCAACAACATCTGCGCATCCATCGTAACGGAAATAGCATTCTCGTTCAAGGGTTTCTGCTGCGGATAAGTATCCCCTTTCTGCCCGATAAAATTATATTTACCATTCTGGAAATGGATAAAGATCTCCAGGTTTCCGTCGTTGATATCGAAAGTCAACGGTTGCTCGGGCAACTCTTTCAACGGGTCAAGTAAGATTTTTGCAGAAACGGCAAAAAGCCCGCTTCCCTGTGCATTCATCACGTCGACAGATGTCACCAGACGTGTTTCAGCATCCGAAGCTGTTATAGTCAGTTTATTACCTTCCAGGTTAAAAAGGAAACTGTCCAGGATAGGCAATGAATTCTTAGAAGCAATAACTTTGCTAATAGACTGCAAGCGTGATAACAGCGCAGTGCTGGATACATCAAATCTCATGGTTCTTAATTATTATATTGTTTTTATTATATTCGGCCACACAAAATTAGGAAAATATTCCATATAACCATCCGTACGGGAACAAAAAAAGAGGTTTCTCCCATCATCGGGAAAAACCTCTCTTTCTATTATCTATTACGCTCTATTATTTCGCGAATAATCTTTAACAGCTTCGTTAGGAATCATTTCTTCCTGGAAGATGTAAGCACCGGTCTTCGGGGACTTAACCATCTTGATTACTTTAGAATAGGTACGACCGTCACCTTTCTTAAATGTTGCAACCGCTTTTTTTGCCATTGTTTAATCTCCTCTTACTTAATTTCTTTGTGTAACGTCATCTTCTTCAGGATAGGATTGTACTTCATCAGCTCCAATCTCTGAGTTGTATTCTTTCTGTTCTTAGTTGTGATATAACGAGAAGTACCCGGCATACCACTTTCTTTGTGCTCAGTGCATTCAAGAATCACCTGAACTCTGTTACCTTTTGCTTTCTTTGCCATTTCTTATTTCCTCCTCAAATTAAGCGTTTAAATAACCTTTTTCAGCAGCTTTCTTAATTGCTGCATCCAAACCAAGTTTATTGATAGTACGCAAGCCAGCGGCTGAAATATTCAGGCTAACCCAACAGTCCTGTTCTACCCAGTAGAACTTTTTAGTAAACAGGTTCACATCAAACTTACGTTTCGTTCTTCTCTTAGAGTGAGAAACGTTGTTGCCAACCATTGCTTTCTTTCCGGTAATTTGACAAATTTTAGACATCGCTAATCTTTCTTTTTAATATTACGAAATTTAAGTCAACTCCTGCTATCTGTCTTCCCTTTTTGCACTGCATCTTGAACAAAAACAAAGATTCTAATAGAGTTTCTCTTCTTTTACGGGGCACAAAGGTACTAATTATTTTGATTTAAACACAAGAAATCAATAAATAAATCAGCTCTTTCTGCTATTTTTCCTTAATTTATTCTGTATAAGAGTATCAAACCCTGCTGCCGCATAAACCGTTATCGCAAAAAGATAGGGATAATGATAGCGGGATGTGATCACAAAAAGCAACGTCACAGCCGTTCCCAAAACAGGGATCAGCAAGTAGACATTCCGCTGCCGCAACAGGTCGCGCCGGTTCACCCAGACATAGTAAAGGAAAAAGAGAAGGACCAGATAATAGACCAGACTCTTCAAGAAAAGCACTGCTATTAACTCCATCATTTTTAACCTATTGCCCTCTACATTCGAAAGTACCACTCTAAATCCCATATCCGGCTTTACACGTTCCGTCCAAGTATCTTCGCAATACAAAGCCGCCAACTTGAACGGCATCTGCGAAAGATATTTCAACGGATTATCCAGTATCCAGCGAACCGACGCACGCTTCAGCAAACTGTCGCGCTCCATGTAGGTATAATCGCCGGGAGGCAGATAAATGTAATTATCCGGATCAGCGAAACCCTTAAAGTTAACCAGCCCGTTTGCATTGTCAAATGAGCTCATCGCCAGATTAAATCCGCCGGAAACCGCCTGATAAACGAAATGGCCAGTCCTTGCCTTTGCACTCTGCCCGATCAGGAAAACAGTCAACACGAGCGGTAATGCCAATGCCGCATACTGGCGCCATCCCCTCTTTTCCACGATGAAATGGACAATTATCACCAATAAAAAGACAATCGCCAACGGCCGGAACCAGTTCGCCAGACTGATCATCACACCCGCCACCGCTATCGGCAACAGCTTACGGCTGGTACACAGCAGCAACGCTGTCAGCAACAGGAACGTAAACGGCAGATCGGTCAACATGGCAATCGGAGTATAAAGATTCGAATAGATCAACATATAAATAATGGAAGAGATATACCCGATTCGCTCATTAAACAGTTTCCGGGCCAGCATCAACACCTCGAACACCATCACAATGTTCAATAACAGATTCAGCAGGCGGACAAAAGAGAATGATCCGAAAAGAGAATGGATACCGATAAGCAGATTGACATATCCGGGGCCAAAAATAAACGGGTTATACAGGTTATGCGGCGCCGGATACCAAGTCCCCGCCTCTATACATTCCGTCGCATATTTGGCATAAAAATAGGCATCATCATGGTTCGGCATATCCCAATACTTCACCACCAGGCAAACCTGTATGATCACCCACACCACAAACACAATCCCAAAAACAGCAGGTAACTTCCTCCCAATCATTATCTTTCTATTTTTGCCAGACAAAGATAGCCCTTTTCACCGGAAATCTTTCTATCATAGATTATTTCTATGGCATCATATCAAAAACGGCCGGTCTTTTTCGCAACAAATCCAATCATCCGAAGGTTCTTATTTAAAAGGAACATAAAATAAAACAAATTAATTATGGCACGAGATTTTAAAGAAGCATTGAGACATCGCAGAACGTATTACCATATCACGAACAGTTCTCCGATATCAGACGAACAGATCAAAGAAATAATAGACTTCGCTGTTATGAACGTCCCTTCCGCCTTTAACTCACAATCAACCCGCATTGTGTTGTTATTAGGCAGGAACCATAAACGCCTTTGGGAGATCACAAAGGAGACACTGCAACGGCTGGTTTCAGCCGAAGTATTCAAAGGGACAGAAGCCAAAATCAACGGTAGCCTGGCTGCCGGATACGGAACAATTCTGTTTTTCGAAGATAAAGCCGTAATCGAACAATTGCAGGATTCATTCCCGACCTACCACGATAAATTCCCCATCTGGGCGCAGCAGACTTCCGCCATGCACCAATTGGCCATCTGGACCATGTTGGAAGATGCCGGCCTGGGCGCATCCCTGCAACATTACAATCCGCTAATCGATGACACCGTATGCGCAGAATGGAAACTCGACCCTAAATGGGAACTCATCGCCCAAATGCCTTTCGGAACGCCGACAGAAGAACCGGGACCGAAAGAGATCAAACCGTTGGACAAAAGAGTGCTGGTATTCAAATAAAAAACGAGGGGCTTGTAAAAGCTCCTCATTTCAACACCTCATCTATGATCTTATGCTGTTTATTGAAAAACAGGCGCCTTTCGATACGTCCGCCTTCGGAGAGCAAGGTGGAGAGTTTGCAGAATGACCGGACCCACTCCTGCATCTTTTTAAAGTTACCACTGGTATCTGTAGACATGGAAAAGCTGAAATTCGTTTTAAACAAGGCCAGTGACTGCTTTTCGGAAGTAAAATAACCGGTTGTAAACCCTAAATTCATAGCTGAAACATAAAACTTATAATCCGGCGGCAAGGCAAATTCCGGAGTATAAGTCCCGTTCAAAAACATTTCCAACTTGACCAAAAACTCTTTGAGTTCATTTTTGATTTCGTCTTTCTCTTGCGTACTGATAATACGCATCTTATGGAAATTATGTATTTCTATACTTATATTCCATATCAAGGCATTATCCCAGACATAAAACCCTTTCTGGAAATTATATATATCATAGAATTTCTCCACGATTTTAAGCAACCGGCCTGGTGGTTCCCAGCTGGCAAAATCACTGAATTCTTCCGACTGAACAAAATAACTGCCCCATTTGAAAAACACAAACTTCATAAGAATCGGAGAATGCACATAACATTCCAACGGCAAGGCATGGTACACATTGCCGGTTTCACTTTCTTCATCCAGACCGATTTCCCTCACTTTCTCGATATTGGAATCCAATAAGTCATACAACGGATCCATAGATTGATATGCCGACGGCAGCCCCAAAATGACAGGCACCCATTGAAGTCCTAAATCCTGGTACAAAAGACTGTCCAAGGATATGTTCAAAGCTTTAGCCAGGATCCCCATTTCCCTGACGGAAAAGTTTACTTTGCCTGCCAGCCTTCTATAGGCAGACTCCTTCTCCAGTTTGAGAATGTCAGATATGAGGTAGACAAGATCAGCTTTCTTAATTCCCCTATTCTGCAATTCTTCGATAAATATATCATGTAGATCTTTCTTTTTCATATTTGTTACATTATTATATATGAATAGAAAACACAAAATTACGGGTATCGAAATATAAGAAAAATTATCAAAAGGCACAAGGTCCAAACTGCTAAAAAAAGACAGAGTTTCAAACTTAGCCCCATCGCCCTATTTTTTTCTCCTTTTCTGTCAATATCCGGACAGGCTTCCTCCAAAAAGTCCACAAACAACATCTTTATTCCCATCGTTTTGCAGAATAATCTATGCTCGAACATCTTCCTCCTCAAAAAAGGTTCTAACCCTTCATTTTCACCTGATAAAGTTGTCTTTTTTCGCACTTCATAATAGCTGAACTTTGCCCTTGAAAACAAAAAGAATTTTATGCGTATGCAAAAAGTTATATTATCATTTACTTAATCACAATTAAAAAAACAAGACAATGAAACTGAGAACTATTTTTATGTCAATGTTGGTGATAGCCGCCTTGACCAGTTGTAACAACGATGACGTAGATCATCACGGCGGTCCGCAGATGGCAGACGTAGACGTGGCGTATCTTTCCATCAAAATCGAAACGCAGCCGACGACCCGCGCTTCCGGTTCCGCCGAAAGACCCGGGGCAAACGAGAGCGATCTGAAAGCTCTTTACCTGATTACTTTTGATGATAATGGCATGGTTGTGGGAATCCCCGGAACAACAAATTATTTCACGATGCTCTCTACATCCTCGACAACACCAGAAGCGATCAAAGTGTCGAAAAACGCAAAACAACTATTGGTGATTGCCAATCCTGACGGAATGCTTAAAAACGCAATCAACAATATCAGCGTGACATCGAGCTTCAGCTCTATCAATGCTGCAATCACCGGTACGACAAAAGACGAGGTTATAGACAACCCCAACAGTATCAGCAAAGGTTTCACGATGATCAACAGTGGCCCCGATGAAGAGGCAGAGGGTAAAGTAACCAATCTGCTCATCGACATCTCAAACAGTCTTAAAGATAATGAGAATGAAGCTGAAGCCGACAGAGTGCCTGTCAGCCTTGAGCGTCTGGCAGCCAAACTCGACTTGCAGGAAAAAAAGGATGGAGCCACAACAAAACAAGAAGGAGCGTCTTTTACGTTCGGTCGATGGACACTCGACGCAGTGAACTCGACCTACTTCCCATGCGCCGAAAAACACATACTTGGAAGTACGCATACCCAGGGTATCTATAAAAAGAATTTCTATACATACGATCCAAACTTCAACGGAGCTTCCGGACTTGTATTTGCAACAATCGATACAAACAACGATTATAGCCCGTTGCTGGCTGAATCTTATGACTGGCAGAATAAGGGGACAACCGCTTATTGCATCGAAAACACAATGGATGCTGACGATCAGCTATTCGGAAATGCAACCCGTCTGGTGATAAAAGCGACCTATTTTCCACAGGGTTTCAATACTGATGGCGACTGGTTCAACTATGCCGGTAAGAATTATAACGGTCTCGAGGAGTTGAAAGAGGCTTATAACGAAGCCGGAGATGACTCAAACTTAAAGAAGGCTTGTGACAAAATGTTTGATAAAATCAAAGCGTATCCAGGAAGCAATATCGCTGTGAGTAAATTCAGTGATCTTACAGAAGGTGATTTAAATGGGATACCTAACGGCGGACAAGTGATCAAAGATGGTAAGAACGACGTGATCCGCTGGTATCAGAAAGGCCTCTGTTACTATTACTATATGATCCGTCATGACAATACATTAAACGACGAAATGGTTTTCGGAAAATACGGTGTTGTACGCAACAACTGGTATTCGCTGACATTGAATTCCGTTGGCGGACCTGGAAGCCCCTGGTATCCGGAAGCAAACAACCCCGGCCCGGGTGATCCGGACCCGAAAGATCCTATCGATGAAGCAGCAGGTTATCTGGGCATCACCGTATCGGTTGCTCCATGGATTGTATGGGAAAATGAGATTGATATTTAAGACTGTCAAGTCCTTGATGTAATAATAGTTTCATTCGGAAGAAACTTTAGTTCCACCCTCATGAAACAAAGGTTTCTTCCGAAAGTACTTTTTAATAATAACACAGGAGTATGAACACGAACAGAATATATCGGAATTTTAGTGCATTGGCCTTGACAGTCTTCGTGTCTGTCTTCCTGTTGTCTTGCATCAGAGAGTATATAGATGAATGCAGGACATACCTCGAGTTTATCTACGACCATAATATGGAGTACACAGACTCTTTTGATCCGCATGTCGGCTCCGTCGACCTGTTTATCTTCGATGCGCAGGATAAATACCTGTTCACCATGCAATCTTCGCGGGAAGAACTTATTGGAAACAAAAGAATGCCTTTTGGCTACAACCTCCCTTTCGGGAAATATAAGATATTGACAGTCGGCGGACTCTCCGACAACTTCCGTGTCACAGGAAAAAACGGAAGCCGGCTTATTCCCGGAGAAACAACGCCATACGAAACACAAATAGCACTGGCGCGTAACTCGAATACCGTTTCCCATGAATTTCCGTCGTTATGGATCGGGACAACAAAGGAAATCGATTACCAGGCAAATGAGACCGTTCATCCCATACACCTCATAAAAGCAACCAATCTCTTCAATCTGGTGTTGGCAAGTTCGGACTACGGGCAAGAGACAAAGGCCGATACGAATGCTGCCGCTTATACATTCGAGATCACTACTCCCGAAGGCGCAGTCTACGGACATGACAACAGCCCGAAAAATAAAGAAACAGTGAAGTACACCCCCTATTCCCTGACAGCCGGCGATGCCGCATCCGGAGCAATAGCGGAAGCCCATATCAATACCGGGCGGCTACTTCATGAAGAAGAATATGATTACCGGCTCACCGTCTGCAGTACGGAAACCGGAAAGGTCGTATGGGATTACGACCTGATGAAATTATTGGAACATACCAAGCCCGCTTCGCGCCCTGACGGCAGCCCGTTGCCCATGCAGGAATATCTGGACAGACAAAGCGAATGGCATATTGTAGTTATATATAAAGGAGATGAGCCGGGTGGTCCTGAGAACTTTGTCGCTGTCAAAGTGATTGTCAACGACTGGATCATATGGCTCAACGATATAGGAATTTGAATATTTGAAAAAGGAATTTTATGAAAACGATATTGAACCTGATATACATAGTTATTGCGACCATAACCCTTTATGCTTGCACAGCAGAGCACGCAATAGGCGAACCTGTCCTGCAAGATACAAAGGGGATGATGGCTATAAATATCATTACAGGCGATGTGCAGGTCGATGAGTATGTATATTCCGCCCGCTTTATTGTATTCGATAACGTATCGACTTATCCCACTGTCGATATCAACCAAATGGTAATACTGGACAAAAACAACGTCTGGTCATTCAATACCTATTTGAAAGTTCGCCATAACCAGGACAAAGCGCTCATCGTCATCCTGAACGAACCGGATGCATTAACCAGGACATTAGAGTCGGTAAGCTCTCCTTACGATCTGAACACGATAAAATTCCAAATGGCAGATATTTTCAATCAAAACCATACAGTTATCGGGACAAAAGGAATACCGATGACGGGCATCGTCCATAACATCTCCATAACAGAAAGTCATGCAAACGAAAACAGCGCCCTTGCACAAGAATTAAGGGTCGAACGTGCAGTCGCACGGGTCGATATTTGGTTCAAAACCTATCCGTGGTTTGAAGCAGCTGTTACAGAGAATACTAAAATCACCTTGTCGAGATCATACGACGAAGGCTACCTGGTTGGTCCCGACATATTTTTCGGTTCCGATATGCAGACTGTCATACCCAATAAGGAGGTTGTCTGGCAGCATACGGGAGTTCCTTTGAATATCGGGTATGAAGCAAAACGATATTGTTCTTTCTATACACCGGAGAGAACCTGCGACGCGGCAAACCATAACGATAAACTAATCTTAACCATTGAAGGCATAGACACCGAAGAAGGACAAAGAAGAGCCGTTACGACCTTGTTGGACTTTACCGATATGACCAACTTAGAACCCCTGACCATGCGAGAGGTAAGGCGTAACTATGTCTATAAAACAATCGCAAATATACATAGAGAAAAGATAGAGTTTTACACCACTATCAGTCCATGGACAAATGTCAAGCAAGACGTTATTATCGATCCGCAATATTTCCTGACCGTGAGTGAAGATAACCTCTACTTGCCGAATTACCAAGACAGAGCCGATGTGATTGCCATAACCAATTATGACCATAGTGATCGAAATTACCCGGATGGCATCTGTATTGGAGAAACACGATATTATACCAAGACAGGCGAACCGGTCACCGACACTAACAGCCTTTTATATGGTTGGCTGCATGTAGCTCTTGACGAGAAGGAGGGTTATCTCCGCCGGGAAATAGAATACTCGAATATGCAAGAGATAAAAATTCCAGAGCATAACGGTTGCTATGCAATAGCAGAAGTCAAAGCCGGCAACCTGACAAAGCTGATCAGGATCAACCGCTAAGATGATTTACAATTAAATACATATAACAGTATGAAACAATATAATATCCTGACAAGAATAATAAGCGCAATCATCCTTTTGCTGTGCATAATGGGATGTACCGACGAGTCCATAATCAGTGGCGTTATACCGACAGAAAATAAAATAACGGTAAAAATGACTATTCCCGGCTTGGAAATCCCTATGCTGACCCGTTCAGGTGAAGATAGAATTTGGGAAAGAAAAATTGAGGAGGTAGACCTGATGTTCTTCGACGATTCATCTCCAAGCGAATTAATCAAACACGTTCATATCAATCAATTTTCAGAGGAGACGTGGGGTGATGATCGCTTCGTCTTATTCCATTTGGCATTAGGGGAAGGTGAAGATCTCAGCCATGCCCGCACCGTTGTCACAGTTGCCAACGCTCATGACAAAGTAATGGATGTATTAGGACAATATCCTCCCAAGAGTATATCCAAAACAGATTTATTGAATAATCTGATATTTCAGAGTTCCGGTCAATGGGACACTTCCGTCCCGATACCTATGTATGGGGAAGTATTTGTAGACGGCATTTACAAAGGAGTACCGGTACCCAATATCGAAATGAAACGTATGCTGGCGCGAATCGATGTAGAAAACAAGGTAAACGGAAGTATTTTCAAATTGGAAAAAATCCACTTGGCAAACTACCGTACAAGCGGATTTATCGCCCCCGCCTGGAGCCATCATACCGGACTGATAATCGGAGAATGGGAGCATACATATCCTTATTCGAAAAATATGGACCCGATGGTTCCGTCGGGCTTTACAGTAAATCCCCCTATCGAATACAGCTATTCGCAGTACGATAATCTCCCGGGACCGCTAATGGAAGGACTAATATATACATACGAAGCTCCAAAAGCTACTCCAAATGAAAAAGTATGCCTTGTGTTGGAAGGTCTTTATAAGGGAGTGCGCACCTATTACCGTGTCGATTTCACTTCCGACCGGGAGGCACATGAAGATTATGAAGTCTTTCGCGGAGACGATGTCCCGTTATATCGCAACCATAAATATGTCGTAGCGATTACCGCTGCCGAAGGAATCGGTTACCCGAGTTTTGATGAGGCAATTAAGGCCTCATCCGTACTGTCGAACCTGAAGACCTCCATCCTGATTGTGGATATGGCAGGAATAAATAACATTGTTTACGACGGGCAATACTTCATGGGAACCGAAAAAAAGGTAATCGACGTGCCCTGGAAGACAAGCAAAGAATTAAAGGTCAAGATTGTTTCTGATTATCAAGGTAGCTGGGAAGCTGAAATCCTCGATCCGGAAAAAGCATACTGGCTAAAGTTTGCAAACGGTACGACTTCCGACAGAGGCGAGAACCTCTCCGGCTTGGACCTTCTTGTGGCAGAGTCTACCCCTCCTCTTGAAGATTATTATGCAACCGGCCAAGTCGTATTCTCTACCGGAAGACTCCGCGATACCCTTACTATCCGAAGAGTCACATTGGCAGAAATGTTTGCACACAGTAATATTATGATTATCGACAAGAGTTTGACATTCGCCACTTCGGATATAGATAGAGAGAGACTTAGGCCGACTGCGCAAGGAGTACTCTTCAAATGGGGATCGCTTTATCCGATCAGACCGGCAGGCAATCCTTACGAATCGCACAAATACGAGAGGTGGGAGGATATACCCTATGCCCACTGGAGTTTCAATTTCACGACAACTCCGACAGATAAAAAAGATGCCGATGCATTCAAAACATATAACAATAACCTGGGCTTCAAAAAGGAAGCCGATATTGGCGATATATGCCGCTATATTTCAAGCCAAAAGACCTGGGGCGGAGGCAAATGGCGTTTGCCGACTAATGAGGAGCTAAGGTCACTGCTTGCAGAAACGACAAAAGACCCTCATATATATCGTTTTGGTGAATTCGGAAATCTAACGAATAGCCTCAACAATGCGGTCGACAGTGTGTTTTTCAATATGGTCATGACAGGTACTTTTACTTATTTGAGCGGATTACAATTAGGAATCACAGCAAAAGACCATGTTAATGATACAAATTATCCGCCCGCCGGATCTATTATGCTTCCGGCTTCCGGTGGCCGGTATTTAGACGGCAAAGTTCAACATATTGGAGAGATAGGCGTTTACTGGTCTTCAACACCCGGCATTAATAATGAGACCGTCAGTTGCCTTCATTTCAAGCATGATGAGATTGAGTTTTACGATATAAACCGTTCATGTGCATTTCCGGTCCGCTGTGTCAGGGACTATTGATTGACGCATACGATTTTTCCAGCATCCGCGCCTGGAAATTTATTCCGTATTTCTCCGCTCCTGTCCCATATTTTCCCGGACAGGGGCGGTTTTTTTCGGACAGGAGCGAAAAAAGGGGCACGAGGGGCACGTTAAAAGGCTTTTTCCGTAACTTTTATAAATATACAAGACGAGATATACTCTTCTGTAGCATATCTCGTCTCGCGTTATGATAAATGTTTAGAAAAAGGCCTTTTAACGTGCCCCTCGTGCCCCTTTTTACTAAAATGGAATAGATGAATTTGAGTCAGTGTGCTCTTTTTCAACAGTTTGACTAATCTCGTCTTTCGACAGTATTTCGTCTGTAATTCCCATCTGACGGGCCTAAACCGGGTCAAAAGTCATCTCTATGACCGCAAAAAGGCGTCTGACGTTCCGCTTTAACTGTTCAAAATCGCCCCTTTTTAGCATCTTGCCCAGGTTATTTACGTTCAGATTAGTGATCTACAGACGTGTTTTTCGACTAATTTGGCCCATATTTCACTGCTCGAGAGATATAATGGCGCATCGAAACAAAAAGTGTATATTTGCAACAAAATATACAAATATGACCGCAAATAACAAGCAAATGTATCGCTTTCACTTTCTGGCAATCCTTACCGTTATAATATGGGGTACTACTTTTGTCTCGACTAAAATACTAATAGGCAACGGACTGACGCCGGTCGAGATTCTCCTCTACCGCTTTGCACTGGCGTACGCCGGTATCTGGTTCTTCTGCCCGCGTAAGCTGCTGGCCAAATCTTGGCGGGACGAACTGCTCTTTCTCGGGTTAGGGCTTTGTGGAGGTTCCCTTTATTTTATTGCCGAGAACACGGCGTTAGGGATTACCCTTGCGTCGAATGTGTCGCTGATTATCTGTACAACCCCTATCCTGACCGCTCTCCTTTCACGCCTGTTCAATAAAGGGGAACGGCTGAAAAGGCATTTGATATATGGTTCCCTGATGGCTCTGCTCGGAGTGGCGCTCGTCGTTTTCAACGGTAGCTTTATCCTGCAAATTAACCCGCTGGGCGATATGTTGACCTTATTGGCTGCCCTGATGTGGGCGTTCTACGGGTTAATACTGAAACGGCTGGGAAACCGGTATCCGACTCTTTTTGTCACCCGGAAAGTATTCTTTTACGGAATCATCACCCTGATTCCCGTCCTGATAATCTCTCCTATCCATCCGCAAATGGAAGTACTGACAGCGCCTGCCGTTATCGGAAACTTACTGTTCCTCGGCGTTATCGCTTCCCTGCTCTGCTATATCATGTGGAACACCGCCGTGAAAGAATTAGGGGTTGTCCGCACAACAAATTATATTTATGTCGTTCCCTTAGTCACCCTTCTGACTTCGGCCATCGTCATCAACGAAACCATTACAGTAATTGCGCTAATCGGTTCCGCTTTCATCCTTTCGGGTGTATATGTAGCAGAGAAAGGATTCACACTGCGGCGAAAGTGATTGAATCAAAATTAATTCACTATCTAAATATGACATCCATGGATTTAAACGCGGAACTGTTCCGCCAACTAAGCATTATTGCAGAGGACGAAGGACTGATGAAGAAAGCAGTCAATGCCCTCAAAAGGATTACGGGCAATGGTAAGACAAAAACAGCTATTGCATCAAAAGAATTTGCACCATACACAATCAGTGAACTTCAGGCACGTATTGCACGTTCCGAAGCAGATATTGCAGAAGGACGTATATACACAGAAGATGAACTGGATGAAATTGAATTAAAAGAGATGCCATGGCTTACCGAATAGCATGGACTAATGAATAAGACGGTCTACGTTGTCGATGTTTGGGATACCCGTCGGGAACCCGGTTCCCTTTCAAACCGAATCAAATAGCTGACAAAAAAAGGGGATGTGTCAAAAGTAAGTTCTAACGCTTTAGCGTGTCATTGCGGGCTTGACCCGCAACCTCATACTAAACTGATTGACAGCAATTAGGATGAGATGGCGGGTCAAGCCCGCCAGGACACAGACGCTATAAATAGGACTTTTGACACATCCCCCTTTTTTATATATCCGTAATATTATTGCAACCGGCGAAGCCCCACAGCCTTGTTATATTGGGCAAGGGAAGCTTTCTGCTGGTACCAGGTTTGGATCAGGCTGCTGTAGGACTGAATCCAGGAGAGTTGGGCGGAAAGCACGTCGAGGATCGGAAGTTTACCTTCGTTGTAACTGAATGTATTCAGGTCGAGGTTTTCTTCGGCAATCTGGCAGGCTTCTTCGGCCATATTGATCTGCTTGGTATTCTCCGTCAGGCTGGTCCAGGAGTTGGCCACTTCCTGCGAAATCTGGTCGCGGGTGTTGTCCATTGCATATTCCTTACTGCGCAGGATCGCTTTCTGCGAATTGACTTCCTTGAAACGGGCGCCCCAACGGAACAAAGGAATCTTCAACGAGGCAAATACGGCGGGTGTCCAAAGCTGGTCGGAACCTTTTACATTCAGCATCGGAGTACCCCAGGTTCCCTGGAAACCGATTGCCAGTGTCGGGTTGTATTTAGCCTTTGACAAATTGATCTGCCGCTTCTGGTACTCGATATTCAGTTTGGAGATCATAAAATCCGGACGGTTTTCCAAAGCAGCCTCCTCTCCTATATGCAACGGTAAAGGCTGAACCTTTGTGATGGAATCGGCTATATCCACCGGAGTCATAGGAGGAAGCCCCATAAGAATATTCAGGTTTTGCAGAGCAATCTGGTAATCCTTATACGCAGAACTTTTATTCAACTCGGCTTCTTTCAGGCGAGATTGAACTTGCAGCAGGTCTGTCTTACTGATCTGCCCGTCCTCAAAACGGGTAGTCAAGACATTCGCAAGCGTTTGCACAATATCAACATACTGGCACATCACGTCGTACATACCTTTACGGGCAGCGGCAGACCAATAGTTCAAGTCGGCGGCATAAATAACATTATCCGTCGTCAGTTCTTCGGCCTCGGAAGCGATCTGTCCCTGGACCTGGGCGGCTTTGTAGTTATTGTAAATCTGTCCGCCGGCATAGATCGGCTGGCTTACCGTAGCTCCCAGACTATAAGTGTTATGGTCCATTTCAATGCCGGGAATACCATCTCCCATTGCTAAGTCGTACTTATTGATACGATACTGATAACTGCCGGAGAAGTCCACAGCCGGGAAGAAACCCGTTTTTGCGGCCTTTACAGCCTGTTGCATCGCAATGCGTTCTTCGGCACTTTGTTTTATCTGGCGGCTATATTCAAGCACTTTCTGCTTGTAGTCTGCTACTGTGATGGGCTTTTCCTGTGCTCCCACAGACAAAGCCCCCAACAGCATACAACCGATAATTATTCTATTTCTCATATTATTCCGATTTAATCTTAAAGAATATACAATAGGTCACCGGAAGGACGAAGATGGTCAGGACTGTCGAGATAAACAAACCTCCCATAATCGTAGCAGCCATACCGGCAAACATGGCGTCGCCCAACAACGGCAACATACCTAAAATCGTCGTACCCGAAGCCATCGTCACCGGAACGATACGCGTCTTGGTAGCCTCGATGACAGCATTCACCGGCGCCAAGCCACTGTTGAGCTGCAAACCGATTTCGTCCACCAGTACGATCGCATTCTTGATGTTCATACCGATCAAGCCCAGCAAGCCCAACATGGCAAAGAAGTCGAGCGATTTGCCGAACACCAGCAATCCCAATACCACACCGATAAAGATCAACGGCAAC
Source organism: Parabacteroides sp. AF48-14 (assembly GCF_003477465.1). Taxonomy (NCBI): domain Bacteria; kingdom Pseudomonadati; phylum Bacteroidota; class Bacteroidia; order Bacteroidales; family Tannerellaceae; genus Parabacteroides; species Parabacteroides sp. AF48-14. The sequence continues at coordinate 11,774 of NZ_QUDI01000025.1, read as the reverse complement.
ATACACATGATCAGCACCGGCTTCCGGTAGAATTTCGGGAAGAGGAACAACAGGGTAATGTAGATCAAACCGAACATCAACGGGATGTTGGCAGCGATCGCCTTGTTTCCTTTATCCTGTTCGGACTGTTCACCGAAGTATTGCAGTTTATAGCCTTCAGGCACCTGTACTTCCTGTTGTATCTGTTGCCACAACTGGCTGAAGGCGGCCATCGTATTGGCTCCGCGTTTCGGTTCACACTGCATCATCATATAACGCTGGCGGTTATAACGCTTGACAACACTGAACTCGTAATCGAGTGAGAAATCGTCAATCACCTGTTCCACTTTTACAGAACGCCCTTTGGCGCTGTAAACCGGAAGCGTTTTAAGATCGTTCAGGTTCATGGAGTCGCGATCGGCATCTTTCATCAGGATCGGCATAAAGACGTCTCCTTCGCGGTATTCGCCCAACGGCACACCGTTCGTGGCCGAACGGAGCGAATAGGCCATCTGCTGGCGCGTAATACCCAAGCGAAGCCCCTTCTCCTGCGAGTATAAGGGTTTCCATACCGGGACTTTATTTCCCCAGCTATTACGCACTTCCATCACCATATCGTTCTTGCGTGCTATCTCCTGTGCCCGTTGCGTCAAAGCTACCAACGTGTCGATATTGTCACCCACAAAGCCGATTTCAATAGCGGCATCCGGCACGGGAGACAAAGCGAACAGGGCTGAACGGGTCAGGATGTCCGGATAGTTGGCAACCATATATTCATAGAACTTGCTTTCCTCGCTTTGTGCATCCTTGGCATCCTTCGTTTCGATCAGCACGTTAGCAAAGTTCGGCTTCGGACCGATAGAAGAACTTGCCAGATAGTAACGGACCGGAGAGCCTCCCAAGGTGAACGAATAAGACTTGATCTTATCATTATTCTTCAGATAGTCTTCAATCTTGATCACGTTCTTCTCCACATCATCGATGCCATATCCTTCCGGGAAGATCAGGTCGGCACGGAAATAGGGCTTGCTCATGATCGGGAAGAAGCTCTGCGGCATGATGCTCATAATAAACAGAGATAGGAACAAGGTTGCGACAACCGAAGTAAGCGTGACATAACGGCGTTTGATCAAACGGCTCAATACCTTCTCGAACTTATGGTACAGTTTGGTATCGTACGGATCTTTGGATTCGCCCGGCTTTGCCTCTTTCAGGATGAAATTACCGAAAGTAGTCGTCTGTGTCAAAGCCAGCACCCAGCTTAAACCCAGAGAGACAGCCAAGACGATAAACAACGGTTTCACGATCTCGGCAACCGAAGCCGGAGCCAGATACATCGGCAGGAAGGAGCAAACGGCGATAAAGGTTGCGCCAAGCAGCGCCCACTGCGGTTTTGTCGCACCGTCGACCAAAGCCTGGTAACGGGAAAGACCGCGTTTGATGCCGACCTGTGCATTATCTGTCACCACAATCGCATTATCCACCAACATACCCATCGCGATAATAAAGGCTGCAAGCGAGGTTCGGTTCAGCCCGACGCCCCAGATCAACATGATCAGCAACGTACCGCCTACCGAGAAAAGCAACGAGCTTCCCACCAACATACCGGCCCGGGAGCCCATCACAAGGAAAATAATCACGATTACGATCAGCAACGATTCGATCAGGTTCAGGATAAAGCCGTTGTTTGCTTCGTCGGCAATCTGGTTCTCCGGATAGATAGTTTTTAGTTCCATGCCGATCGGGAAAAGCTGCTCCATCTCTTTCAGGTGGTCGGCAACAGCATTACCGACAGCCACTACGTCATCCTTTGCACCTGTAGCCACACCGATACCGATAGCCCGTTTACCGTCCACCCGCATCAGGTTGGAAGGCGGATCCATATAGCCGCGTTCGATAGTGGCGATATCGCCCAAACGGACTTCACTGCCTCCTTTAGTCACGATCAGCTGGTCGCGGATATCCTGTATGCTTTTATAAGTACCTTCGGCACGTACACGAAGCTGGTAAGTTCCCGTCAGGATCTCACCGGTATTGACCAAGAGGTTTTGTGTTTGGAGAACCTGCTGGATCGAATTGGGATCGATTCCCAGGTTTGCCAGCTTAGGAACAGAGATACGGACATTTACAACCTGTGTCTGTTCGGCAAACAGATAAACTTTCTGTACACCGGGGATAGGAGTCAGCTCCGTTTTGATCTTCTGCGCCCAGTCGCGCATATCGTCGTAGGTAAAACCATCGTCGGCCGTCAGGGCATAATAGATACCGAACACATCCCCGAAGTCGTCACTCACATTAATGGCGGAAGCTCCACTCGGGAGGCGGGGTTGTATGTTGGCTACTTTACGGCGCAACTCGTCCCACTTGACGGGCATATAATCCGGCGACAGGGTCGGTTGCAGTTCGATCGAGATTTTCGACATGCCGAAATAAGATTCAGACTTGATCTGAAAAACATCAGACATGGACTGAATTTCCCGTTCGATAGGTTCCGTTATCAATTTCTCTACCTCTAAAGGAGTGGCGCCCGGATATTGTGTAACCAAAACAGCCTGTTTGATTACAAAGGGCGAGTCCTCCTTCTTCGGTAATTTGAAGAAAGAATATATACCTCCTATCAGCATCACTGCCAAAAAGAAATATATAATCTTCTTATTCTCTAAGGAATATTTTGGAAGATTCATTGTTTATCAGCTTAATCTGTTAATACTTTTACCTGTTGTCCGTCTACCAGGCGGGTAGCTCCAGCCGAGACAACCTGGTCGCCGGCTTTCAGCCCTTCGGTAATGACAACATTGTCTTTCCCGACCAGTTCGACTTCCTTAATCTGGCGACGTTCCACTTTCTGCGTCTGGCTGTTGTAGACGAAGACATACTTATCTTGGTTCTCTTCGTTGGCAACAATTGCGGAAAGCGGCACCAATACGGCTCCTTCGTTAAAGCTTTCGCTTTCGATATGCAGAACCACACGGCAGGAAAAGCCGACAGCCACTTTATATTTCTTCAGATTAAACTCCGGATCATCTATGTACAGAAATACCGGTACGCCGGAACCGTCGGGAGAAGCTTCCACGTATTCTTTCACCTTTGCTTTGAAACGGACGCCTTTGTAGTTGTCAAACTCTACGTATATATTATAAGGCGTAGAGAAATAAGTGATGTTCGTCTCCGGCATCGTAAACTGCACTTGCAGCTTGTTCGGGTTGATCAGGCAGACAATTCCCTGCCCGGCCTGTACCTTTTGATAGTTTTCCACATATTTCTTCTGGATGAAACCATCGAAAGGTGCACGCAGTTTCGTTTGTTCCAATTGGTTCTGGGCATACTCGAAGGCTGCTTTGGCGTTTGAATAAGAGGCTTCGGTCGTTTCATATTCCTGCTTGGAAATAGCCTGTTTGGAAAGCAACTTCTTGGCACGCTGCAATTGCGCTTCGGCCGTTTGAAAAGAAGCTTTCTTTGCTTCATATTCCCATTTGAAGTCTTGTGGGTCGATTTCAGCTACGATCTGTCCCGTACGGACTTTTTGCCCTTCGTCTACATTCAGCGAGATCAGCGGTCCGGACATCTTAAAGGCCAGGTCACTGAACTGGTCCGGCGAAACCACGCCGCTAAACGACTTTTCCACAACATTCAAAGAGGTCACTTCCGCCAGTTTCACCGGACGGGGACCTTGCTCCTTCACCGGCGGCTGACTACATGACATCAATGCTGCCAATACAAAAACGGGGATTAATTTACCATTCATGATAACTTGCATTTAGTTATTTGTTATTACTATTTATAATCTGATTTGTAATTGCATAACTCTGGTTTATTATGCCATAGTTATACAACATCCTTTTAAATTCTATTGTTCCGATTCACATCGGATTTCAAAAAGACCAACTGTCCCAATCGACAGTCCGTTCCATTTCTTTTTCCTTTCCATCGGGGATGGATGGGAAAAAGTCGATACCTGTTACCCTCTCAACGCTATCGATAGGAATTGCCATCGATTTCAACGAGTTTTCTTTATAGTCCCTATTTTCGAAAAGGAAAGCGATACCTTTATAACCGCTTCCCGTATGATAACATAATACTTTATAAAATGATTTAGGTATGGCTACCCTGTTTTTACCCAAACGTTTCATATCGTCTGTCATGACCGGGCCTGTAACGATCAGCAACGAACCGTTGTCCATCGCCCATAAACGGCACTGTTCTTCCAGGTCTTTCCAGATTCCCCGGTTCAGTTTCGGCTTTTGAGGACAGATATTACTCAGGTAGAAAGATTCACGCATGGCCTTTTCCGACCATTTCATATCGCCTGCCGGAGCCAGATGCCCCCGGTCGTAACCTGTACGGGAATAGTCTTCATTCGTCGCAGTCGCCCCTTTCACTAAGGGGTCGGGAACGAACTTGTTCGAACGTTCCGTCTTCCGGCTTTTGGCTTCCGTAGCGGTCAGCTCGTAGGCCACCCAGTTTGCGATACGATATTCGGAATTATAAGACACAGTGTATCCTTCATGCTTGATTACCTGCTCCTGGCGTTTTGCCTTCAGGCGGGGAATCTCAGTATTGGCAGGGATTTTAAATGTCTTTGTGGAAGTAGCAACCGGAGCTTTACCGGCCGGTGTCTTTTTGGGCGTTTGCTGCTGTTTCGGCGCATCCTTCTTGGGAGTAGTTACAGGTTTCCTGGCTGGGGCAGCCGTCCGTTCCTTCTTTTCCTTCACTGCCGGCTTTTGATTTGCGACAGCAAAGTAGTCATAAATAAACAGTACCCCTATCAAACAAGCAACCACGATAAAGGCACCGATAAACACCCGCTTCACCGTTGAAAGGAAAGCTGAAGTCTTTTGAGTCTTTTTTCGCGGTTTTCTTACACTCTTTCTTTTTGCCATTTCTCTTGATAAACCGATTCCTATTGGGCGCAAAAGTAGGCAATATCAATATTCTACACAATATCAAGAGAATAATTGTATTGGTCTGTATTGTTATAAAAAGTGCCCCGATTAAAAGGGGCACCTTCATTTATAACGTCCGGGATGAAATTGTCAATATATGTTCTCCCGCTTCCAACCGCTTCACTTTCCCCTTTGAGACAGGGACTTCGGCAGTTGTTCCTGCCGGGACGGACAGTGTCATCCGAATCTTACTGCCTTTCCGGTTCAAGGAAACCTGTATTTTACCGTAATGGGTGTCAACCGTTGCAGACGCATCGGTCAGGGTTCCCATCTGCGGACAGACCTTAAACGACCGGAAACCGGGAGAGGTCGGTTCTATGCCGCATACTTTCTGGCTCAAAAGGGTAAGCGGCCCTCCACTCCAGGCATGATTAGTCGTTCCGCCTCCGAAACCATCCGGACCGATCCCCCAGCCTCGAACAAGGTGGTGCAATCAGGATACTGGTCGATCATCTTGGCATAACGCTGCCGGGTGCGTTCAAGGGCAAATGCCGGTTCATTCATCTGGAAAAGCGCTTCGAGCACATACTTCTCCATATAAGGGCTGGCATGGTATTCCTTTTTCAGCACCTTCACCAATGCCGGGTATTTATCGGCGGAAGCCAGGCCGGAAACAACAGCCATAGCCTGTGCACGATCGTCCGTCTCACCCTTATAGCCGGGAGAGCGGTAGGCGGTTCCTGTCCAGAACTTCGTATCGAAACATTTCTCTATGCTGTACATCATACGGCTTATGTCTTCAGCATCGGCCGTCTTGCCCAATTGAAGGGCAAAAGCCTTTTCGGCTTTCAGCGCCAAGTAATACCAGCAGTTCGTGAGGACGCCCATATCGATCTCTTCGCCCCAGTCGCCCCAGCTCCAGTCGCCGTCACGCTCGATAGCCAGGCCGCTCTTGTCGACCTGCCAAACCTGGTGCAGATAACGGTGCAGGCGATCGTAGATACCGGCAACGAAACTACTGTCGCCACTATAATAATACTGCGTATAGAAACCATACCAGCCGACAGACGCCAACATCTGCAAAGGCAATTCCTTCCGCCAGTTTCCGGCAGGCGAAGGAGCGAAAATCACGCCATCCTCCCGTTGCCAGTTCATCAGCTCATGGATACCCTTCAGCGCTATCTTATGGCTGGACGGGGAAAGAGCATAGAAGGCTTCGCCTAACTCATTCACTTCATCGCCCCACCATTGTGCACGCTCGCGGTCCGGACAATCCATATAGCTGTCGCGCATCGTTATGTACAAGGTACGTGCCGAACGCTTCCACAGCTCATTCATAAACGGATCGTTGCACTGGAAAGAGCCGGTGAACTCCGTATTGTAGCCCGTCTCCCGGAACTTCACATCGAGCACCTTCACCCCTTCCGGCAGGATATACCGCATCTCGTGCCCATTCATCCAACCATAGCTCTCGTATTCCTGGACACCGTCGCGGGTGATATATTCGGCACGGACATTGTTCGCGCTGCCTCCTTCATAATTATCGGTCAGGATATGAACCGTCTTACCTGCTGTAGCTTCCACTTTCAGATAAGGCGTCACCTGGCAGTTATAAGGCAGGCGGCAATAAAGCGTATCGCCGGCAGCCGATTTACGGACATCGACATACGGCTTCAGGCCATAGTCTTTAAACAACGGGATCGGACGTTCCACCAGCTTACCTAACGGCGCCACTCCTACCTCGGAAATCACGACGGCAACTCCCATCCTGCCCTTATAACCCGGCTGGTTCCAACCGGCCATTTCCATCCGTGCATCAAAACGGATATTACTTTCCGGCAAACGGTAGTTCGGGAAAGGAGCTTCCGTATTCTGATACGCATCATAGAGAGAACAGAACCAACTTGCATCGGACACGATCTCCACACCCGGCGCAATGGCTTCAAACAGCAGGGCGGCCAGCCCGCTGTTTACATGGCTGAACCCGCTCTTACCGAAATGCCAGACCAGGACGGCTATCGTATTCTCGCCGGCAGTCAGGTAGGGAGCGATCTCCACCGAATCATAATAAGTATCGTACAGGGACGGACCGCGCTTCAACCCACCTTCGAACACAACCAGCTTGCCGTTGATCCACAGCCAGTATTTGCTATCGGCGGCAATATGGGCGGTAAGCGTCTGCGGCACCTTCTCTATATCGACGGTCTTACGGTACGCTAACCAGGTGTTTGCGGCACTCTGGCAACGCTCCGTATTGATCCAACGGGCTTTCCAGTCGGACTTGGCCTGAACGGAGGCGAAACATCCGATCAATAGCAGCATCAGAAAGTATTTTTTCATCGTATTCTTATTTATCAGGTTAATCAGTATATGTTAACGTGTGTACCGGAGCCGACTGTTTTCGTCTGGTCGCCTACCCGGATATCGGCTGTACAACCGGAGGGTATCGTAACCGTAAGCGTCACCTTTCCTCCTTCCCGCTTCCATTCGCTGGTAATCAGCCCGCGTACAGAATGGTATTCACCTTTCGCCCAGTCCAGTCCTTCCACAAAATGAGGGGTGATCAAGATATGGCTGAATCCCGGCCCTGCGGCGTCATGATTGATACCGGCAAGCTGGTTCATCATCCAGGCAGAAACATCGCCCATAAAGACATGGTTAAGGGAAGCATCCCTGAATTGCGGACTCAGCGTCCAGGTCTCGGCCAATGTCGAATAGCCCATCGTCTCCACCCAATAACCCCATGAAGGCGCTTCTGTCTTCGTAACCATCTTCATGGCATCTTCTACGTATCCGTAACGGGTCAGCATGGCCGGGACAGATTTACTGCCTAACAGACCGAAATCGAGGAAATGATTGTTGCCACGTACAACCTCGCAGAGTTTATCGGCAACCAACTGTTCCTTGCCTTCGGGAACGATACCTAAATAGAGGGCGATGGCCTGTGCCGTCTGTGTCCCTTCCGCATAGATGCCTGTCTCCGGATTAAAGAATTTATTGTTGACCAAAGCCTTCAACTCATCCGCTTTCTGCTGGAAAGGAGTGGCATCCTTACCCAATAAGCGGGCAAAACGGGCCATCAGCGTATAATCCAGATAGTAGTAGGCTGTGGAAGTGTAGGTATTATTGGTGGTAGACTTCCAGTACACCCAGTCGCCCAATCCGAAAGTCAGGTAACCGTCTTTCTCCTTTGTCTTCAGATAATCCAGGTAGCGGAGCATGGTCGGATAGAGATTCTCGATACTGCGTGTCTCCCCGTAATAATCATACAGGCATTCGGAATGATGAACATAGCTGCATCCCAAACCGGACCGGGCCATTCGCCGTATCCCCAACCGCTGGACGGGATAATGCCGGAGATATCGCCGGCTTCACGCTGGTTATCGATAAAGTCGTTCATCCATTTCTCATACAACGTGATCCCGTCGAAGCCCCACAGACCGAGGTCGACTGCCACATGTGCATCGGCCGTCCATCCGTTCTTTTCGCGCTGCGGGCAATCGGTCGGAATGCTGTGCAGATTACTGCGATAGGCCTCCATCGTAGCGTTCCATATCTTATTCAGCAACGGGTCGGAGCAGGAGAACGAGCCGACCGGATCCACCGCCGTATGCATAAACAAACCGGTCAGGCTTTCTTTTGTCAGCTTGACGGGAGCGGAACTTTCCACTTCCACATACTGGAATCCGTGGTAAGCGAACGAAGGCATGAAGACCTCTTCCTCACCGGTTCCCTTCAGCGTAAAGACATCCATCTGGAACACTTCACCCGGTTTCACAGGATGATAATAGACATTGATATTGCCCTGTTCCAGGCGGCCGTCAGCCTTTAACAGCTCGCCGTGCTTCAGCGTGATGCGTGTGCCGGGAGCGCCCTTCACCTTCAAGCGAGACAGGCCGGCAAAGTTCTTCTCGAAAGAGAATACATAGAGTTTGTCGCTGAATGCCTTCATCGAGACAGGAGACAGTTCTTCCGTAATCCGGATGCCGGGCATTTGCTGGGCAACCAACAGAGGAGCCGGAGCCTCAGTCACAACGGCCTGCGCCCATTTGGCGTCATCGAAACCGGCGGCATTCCAACCCGCTTCTTCCAGGGTGGCATCATACTTGTCACCGCTGTATATGCTGTTATACGTGTATGGGCCTGTCGCCGTACGCCAGGTTCCGTCGGTAGCGATCACATCTGTAGTTCCATCCGTATATTGGACGCGTAATTCGCAAAGCATTTCCGGACGCTGACGCCAGCGTGCCGTCTCGAAATTCCAGACGGCAACGGACTGCTCGTTGAACCAACCGTTACCCAACACCGTTGCCACAGCGTTTTCACCCGTCTTCAGCAACGGGGTGACATCGTGCGTCACATACAGGATACGTTTGTCGAAATGCGTATAACCCGGATCGAGGTAGTTTTCCCCTACCCGCTTTCCGTTCACAAAGAGATCGTAATATCCGGCGGCGGCGATGTAAACGCGGGCATCCTTTACCTCCTTATCGAGTGTAAACGATTTCCGGAACATCGGGGCCGGTTCAAATTCCTTGTCATTATTATCGGTAATCCACTGTCCCGACCAGTCGGACGGCTCGAACTTAGCAGTCTCGAAAGTAGCCGTTTCAGATGTTTCACAGATATTTCCACCTTTATCCCATACCGTGACATTCCAATAATAACGGGTATGCGGTGCTAACTTCATGCCGTCCGTATAGGGTTGCAGGTTGTCGGGGGAAGTACCAATCCTTATTTCCGAACGGGAGGCGAGGAAGTTGTCCTCATTTCCTTTATATTCCCAGGTAAAGCGCGGGCTTTTCGTGTCCAAACCGATCGGTTCGCGCAGGTACTCCGTACGCAGGTTAACCGGTACCGTCAACTCGTTCTTACCCTTGCAACCTAATAACGAGAGGAAGGCAAGCGAGCAAATAACTAATGTGTTTCTTTTTCCCATTATATCTTTATTTGATTTGATTATTGTATGATCTTTACTTCTGCCGGAGCGTCGATCCGGCTCTTTACCTGACCGCCGGCACCTATCTCGTGACGGATCGTAATGACGCCGTACGGAGTCGGGAAAGTACCTTCCACCCACTCCAAGTCACCCAGGTGAGGCGTAATCCGGACAGTCCGCAACCCGGCTCCACGACCTGGACGCCCAACACATATTCGCTCAGCCAGGAGGTCGGCCCGGAAGCCCAGCCATGACAAAGGCTATGGCGGAAACCCTTATAGCAATAAGCGCCGTAATCGCCATGAATATCTTTCTTGCCTGCCGGAACCGGCTCGTCGATGCGCGAGGCATCCGGTAACCATTCCATATTGAAATCTTCCCAGAAAGTAGTCGCTCCAAGATCGATCATCGCACCCCAATATTGGCGGATCACATCGATAGCGCCCCGGTAATCGCCGGCGGCTGCCATTGCACGGAGCATATAGTAACCGTAAAAAGTGGAGAAACCTTTCGCCCCGTTCACAGACAGGTATTTCCGGTTTGCTTCTTCCGGCTTCATCAGCCCGGCAAGCGCCAACAGGGAAGCGGCCTGCTTGGAACCGGGGGCATCAGGGGCAACACCGGACTTCAACAACGGTTTCGTTACTTTCGGAGCGGCTTTGACCATCTTGTCCATCATAGCCTGGCATTCGGAGGCGAGAGCGTTTTCCCCTAAGACTGTGCAGAGTTCGTTGCCCGCCTTCATCGCCTGCACCATCAAAGCCTGCAAGCCGGCATTTATCGCCATCGGGTTTGCATTGGAAGGCCAGTCGAGGAAACGGTTTCCGTCGAGTTTCTCCACCCCGTCTTCATCCACTTTGGAGATAAGGTGACGGAGAAGGGCGGTCATATAGGGCTTCTGTTCTTTCAGGTAAACCAAGTCGCCATGGTAGTAATACCAGTCGCGGTGAATCAGCAGCCACCAGATCGAATAGGAACTGATGCCGTTCATCCATTCGGGCAGCGGGGTGATATCACGTATCAGGTCGAGGCTTTTCGGAACCACTTCATTGTAACCGAAGACCGTATTCACCGTCATCACTTCCGGATGCAAGTCGCCCACCCAGACCAGGCGGTCGCGTTTGATCCCGTCCCACAGGTATTCCTGCATATTCAGATGCACGGTATAAGCGCCGGTTTGCCAGATTTTATTCAGCCGCTCGTCATTGCAACGGAAAGAACCTTTATATGGAATATCGCGGAAAGTCGATATGGCGCGGACCTCCTTCAAGTGCAGCTCGGCCGAATCATCCAACAGGTCGATGCGGACAAAACGGAAACCGGAATTACCCACTTCCATGACTCCCAACCAGGGAAGGCGAATCGTAAAATCGCGCATGGCATGATCGTTAGTAGCTCCGTTTACTCCGTCAATCTCGCACATGGCTTCGCTCACCGACTCGCCGAAACGGACACGGATGGCAACCGGCTCGTGTGAAGCCGGCATCCCGGTCACAATCTGCAAGCCGCCTTGCAGTTCCTTTCCGAAATCGAGCAGGATGGCAGGGTGTTGCTTGTCGGTACTGGTCATCTTACAAATGGTATGGTTTGCAAGGTCGGACTGCCCGTTACCGGGAAGAAGCAGATGGTCCGCCCCCCGGATCAATCCGCTTTCCTGTTGCCAGACAATACGCACGGGAGGAAGATATTCACGCACACGGCTATCGCGCTGCTGTGCGGACAACGAAACGGTGAGGAATAGAGAGATGAGAATTAACTGTATTTTCATGGTAATATATGGTATTAATATATAAAGATGATTTAGCAGAATGTTTCTTTATGGGGCATTGCTCCATGCCGCAGGCTCTCTTTTGCCGTTCGTTTTAGAGACTGTGTGAAAAAGACTTATTCTCCAATCAGATCAATACGCAGCCACGTTGTTTTTTGAAAAGTGAGATAGCCCCAAAAAGGCTGTTTAGAACGATAAAAGTCGA